>CAIKZV010000433.1 GCA_903831925.1 uncultured Burkholderiales bacterium | reverse complement strand
CTGATCATTTTCGTGCTGGCGATCTATGTCGGCTTTCATGTGGTCTGGAATGTCACCCCCGCGCTGCACACACCGCTCATGGCGGTCACCAACGCCATCTCGGCGATCATCATTGTCGGCGCGATGCTCGCTGCCTCGCTCACCACCACGCCCCTTGGCAAGTTCATGGGCGTGGCGGCGGTGGCGCTTGCGGCAGTCAACGTGTTCGGCGGATTTCTCGTGACCCGCCGAATGCTCGAGATGTTCAAGAAGAAAGCACCGCGCGACAGTGCCGCCAAGGAAGCGAAGTCATGACGGTGCGCGCCTTCATCGTCCTGCTGGTCATCACGATCATCGGGATTGTGCTCGGCGACCACATCGCCAAAGAGTTTGCGGCGCCCGGACTTGAGCGCACCTTCACCGTGCTCGTGATCGCAACGCTTCTCGTCGCCCCGTCTGCCTGGATTCTCGGGCGACTGGGCTGGATCAACAGCGGCCGGATCGAATTCAGCCGCAACAGCCAACCGCCCCGCAGCGGAGGCCAGGCCTAACATGAACCTCATTGTCCTGCTGTATCTCGTCGCCTCGATCTGCTTCATCCAGGCGCTCAAGGGCCTGTCGCATCCCACCACCTCCATCCGGGGCAATTTCTTCGGCATGGTCGGCATGGGCATTGCCGCGCTCACCACGGTCGCGCTCATCTACATGATGCGCGCCGAATTCGCGCCGATGGGCCTGGCCTGGGTGCTGCTCGGCCTGGTCATCGGCGGCAGTGCCGGGTCCTACATGGCGGCCAAGGTTGAGATGACCAAGATGCCCGAGCTGGTCGCCTTCATGCACAGCATGATCGGCCTGGCCGCGGTCTGCATCGCAATTGCCGCAGTGGTCGAGCCCTGGGCCTTCGGCATCACCGACTATCCCAAGGAACTGCTGATCGGCGCCCAGACGCAGGCCGGCGCGATCGTCGCCGACATCATTGCGCGTCCCCCGATTCCGACCGGCAACCGGCTCGAACTCTTCCTGGGCGCAGCGATCGGCGCGATCACTTTCAGCGGCTCGGTGATCGCCTTCGGCAAGCTCTCGGGCAAATACAAGTTCCGCCTCTTCCAGGGCGCACCGGTGGTCTTCTCCGGCCAGCACATGCTCAACCTGGTGCTCGGTCTGGCCACGGTGGCACTCGGGCTGGTGTTCACCTACAACGAGAGCTGGCCGGCCTTCCTGGGGATGCTCGCTCTGGCCTTCCTGCTGGGCGTGCTGATCATCATCCCGATCGGCGGCGCCGACATGCCGGTGGTGGTCTCGATGCTCAACAGCTATTCGGGCTGGGCGGCGGCCGGTATCGGCTTTTCGCTCAACAACAGCATGCTGATTATCGCCGGCTCGCTGGTGGGGTGCTTCGGGCGCAATCCTGAGCTACATCATGTGCAAGGCCATGAACCGCTCATTCTTCAACGTGATTCTGGGCGGCTTCGGTGGCGACGCCGCGGCGGCCGCCGCCGGCGGTGGCGCGCAGCAGCAGCGTCCGGTCAAGAGCGGCTCGGCCGAAGACGCAGCCTTCCTGATGAGCAATGCCGACACCGTGATCATCGTGCCGGGTTATGGCCTGGCAGTGGCCCGCGCGCAGCATGCGCTCAAGGAACTCGCCCAGAAGCTCACCGACCATGGCGTGACCGTGAAATATGCGATCCATCCGGTGGCAGGCCGCATGCCGGGCCACATGAACGTGCTGCTGGCCGAAGCCGAAGTGCCTTACGACCAGGTCTTCGAGATGGAAGACATCAATGCCGAGTTCGGCCAGGCCGACGTGGCATTGATCCTGGGCGCCAACGACGTGGTCAATCCGGCCGCCAAAGACCCGAAATCATCGATCGCCGGCATGCCCATCCTGGAGGCCTACAAAGCGAAGACCGTCATCGTCAACAAGCGAAGCATGGCCTCGGGTTATGCTGGCCTCGACAATGAGCTCTTCTACATGGACAAGACCATGATGGTCTTCGGCGATGCCAAGAAGGTCGTCGAAGACATGGTCAAGGCGGTCGAGTAAGCACGGCAGTCAGCACGGCGCGGGCACAACACAAGGCAGAGCAAGCATGGCATCCGACAGCACGCCGATCACAGCAGGCCTCCCCGATGCCCTGCCGCCCGGCGGGCCGGGTGGCGAAGGCGACCGCCTCGAGGCCCTTCGCAAGGTCTGCCTCTTCGACTATCTCCTGCATATCGCCGGCCTGCTGCTGTCGGCCGGTCTGTTCTCGGTGGTCGCCCTGATCGTGAACTACATCAAGCGCGACAGTGCACGCGACACGATCTACGAAAGCCACATGAACTGGATGATCCGCACCTTCTGGTGGACCCTGTTCTGGATGATCGTGATCGCGATTCCGGCAGCACTGCTGACAATGGTCACCTTCGGTCTGCTCAGCTTCCTCTTTGTGCTGCCTGGGGTGTGGTTTCTCTATCGCATGATCAAGGGCATCCTGCGGCTCAATGACGGCTTGCCCATGCCGGCTTGAATCGCCCGAGCCCGGTTTTCAATGAAGGGGTTCAGATGAACAACGCACCAATCGATCAATCACGACGCCGTGTCATCGGGGCAGGCCTGGGACTCCCGGTCGCGCTGTCCGCCATGTCGGTGCTGGGCTCGGGCTGCGCCAGCCCCAACGCCATGCCGGCACCCGCGGGGCTTGACCCCCTGCCCGTCCCGACGCTGCGCATTGGCGACCGGTGGCGTTATGTCCTGATCAACCGGTACAACAATCTCGCGATCGGCGAGGTCACGGTTCAGGTCACTGCGGTCACCCCGCTCATCCGTCTGAGCGTCGAGCGAGGCGCCGACAAGCCCATGCTCGAAGAAATCTACACCGACCCCTGGTCAGTGCTGCTCGAGACCCTCTACACCGGCGAACCGATCCGCTTCAGCACACCGATGCCGGTCGTACCGCAGGGCGCCAGCACCGGCCTGAACCTCAAGAGCGACACCCGCTACATGACGCCCTCGTCGGGCTCCGAATATGCCTGGAGCCAGCGTCTGTCGGTTCAGGGCTGGGAGAAGGTCACGGTGCCGGCAGGCAGCTTCGATGCCCTGCGCATTGCTCGGCAAGTCGACTTCGTGCATCCCGACTTCTTTCGCAACAACTCCACACGCACCGATATCGCGTGGTATGCGCCACAGGTCGGCCGTTGGGTCAAACGCGACTGGACCGGAAGCTACCTCACGGCAGATCTGATGCCGCGCGGCGGTCGTGCCCGGGAAGACTGGATCAACTGGCAGCTGACGGCTTATGAGCCGGCGCCGCGCTAGACAGCCCTGAGCCGCATTGAGCCGAACTAAGCCTCGCCAGAACCCGAGCGCACCATCCGTCGATCGACCTGCGCCATGACCGTGGCCAGATCAGGCCAGACACCGTCACCGCCCAGGCAGGTCGACTGACCACCCCAGGGGCGGGTGCGCGCCGGACTGCTCGGGCCGAAGATACCGATCACCGGCGCATCGACCGCCGCAGCCAGATGCATCGGCCCGGAGTCATTGGCGACGGTCAGACCCGCGAGTCGGCACAAGGCGGCATAGGCACCCAGCCCGAGTCCGGGCAGCGCGATGGCACAAGGCGCCGCGGCCATCGCCTGCGCCTCCTCGCCGGGCCCAGGACATGTCAAGGTGACGATGCCCCGATCGGAAAGCTGCCTGGCAAGTTCGGCGAACCCCGACCATCGCTTGCTCTGCCCGCCGGTGGTCCCGACCGATAAGGGGCCAAGCACGATCAAGCGATTCGGCGGGCCCTGGATGCCGGCCTGGCGCAGAGCGGCCAGCGCACTCGCCTGGTGTTCCGGGGTCAGTCGCAGACCGAGCGACGCAGGCGCAGGCCTGGGCAGCGCCGGCAGCCCGATCCAGTCGGCCGCCGCACAGGCCAATCGCCAGAACACCTCGACCTCATGCAGCCCGGTGGGCCTGGGCAGCCCGCGACCCAGCAGCAGCGAGCGCCCATCGCCACGATGACCCAGCGCAGCAATGCCTGCGAACCGGAAGGCGGCCGCGCTCGAGAGCGAATTGGTGAGCAGCAGACCGCGGCGCGGCGAATTCACAGGCAGCGAATCGACGGGCAGCGATCGCAGCATCGCGGCACCGGCCATCAGCGACTTGGGCATCGGCGTGACCGGCCACTGATGCGCGGCCAGCAGATCGGCCGCCCAGCCTTTGCCGATCAGATGCAATCGCGCCCCGCCTGAATCGAGTGCCTGCAAGGCCGGCAAGGCCATGCAGACATCGCCGATCCAGTTGGGCAGTCGAACGATCAGGTTCATCGCACGACCGGGGCGGCGCTCACGATCCTGTCCGCGCGATCGCGCGATCGAGCCACTCGATCCAGTGGCGTACCGGCGTGTCGGTGCCCGATTGCAGATGGGTCAGACATCCGATGTTGGCCGACAGGATCTGATCGGGCGCATCAGCCTGCAGGTTCGAGAGTTTGCGGTCGCGAAGTTGGGTGGCAAGCGTCGGCTGCAGGACCGAATACGTGCCGGCCGACCCGCAACACAGATGCGACTCGGCAAAGGGCACGATCTCGGCGCCGCAGGCCCTCAGCAGCGACTCGACCTCGCCCTTGATCTGCTGGCCATGCTGCAGCGTGCAGGGCGGATGAAAGACCAGCCTCGGCGGCCTGGTCGGCTCATGAGCATCGCGACCGACGGCATCGCCATCAGCGCCGATGCCTGGCCGGCACAGCGCCTGCAGCCGATCACGTTCAGCGGCCAGGAACTGGGCGAGGTCGAGGGTCATGGCACTCACCTGCGCGGCCTTCTCGGCATACAGCGGGTCGTGGCGCAGCAGGTGCGCATAGTCCTTGATCATCGCGCCGCAGCCCGAGGCATTGATGACGATGGCTTCGGCCCGGCCTGTGCCGCCTGCCGAGTCGGATGCTGACGCGAGCTCCGTGTCCGATGCCAGCAGCGGCCACCAGGCGTCGATATTGCGACGGACATCATCCAGCGCGCCCGCCTGGTCATCGAGATGATGACGGATCGCGCCGCAGCAGCCCGAACGCGGCACCACGACCGCCTCAATGCCCAGCGCGTCGAGCACCCGGGCGGTCGCCGCATCGATCGCCGGAATCATCGCAGGCTGCACACAGCCGTTGAGCAGGATCACCTTGCGGGCATGCGAACGCGCCGGCCACGATCCCGGATCGCGACGCTGCGGCACCTTCGCCTTGAGCGCCTCGGGCAAAAGGGGGCGCACCGCCTGACCGATGCGCATCGCGGTATCGAAGAGACTGCGTCGGGTCATGCCTTCACGCAGCGCGCCACGCAGCAGCCGGTCGGCTGCCGGACGCTCGACTTGCCGATCGACCAGCTTGCGACCGATGTCGACCAGATGCCCGTATTGCACGCCCGACGGACAGGTGCTCTCGCAATTTCGGCAAGTCAGGCAGCGGTCGAGATGCTCCTGGGTCTGGCGGGTCGGCGTGACACCTTCGACCACCTGCTTGATCAGGTAAATGCGCCCGCGCGGGCCGTCGAGCTCGTCGCCCAGCAGCTGGTAGGTAGGGCAGGTGGCGGTGCAAAAGCCGCAATGCACGCACGATCGCAGGATCGAATCGGCTTCGATGCCGTCAGGCGTATCGCGCAGCCAGTCGGCAAGATTCGTTTGCATGGGTCGAGACCTTGGAAGCGCGACAGGCGCGGCTCAGAGGCCGGCCACCAGCCGGCCGGGGTTGAAGATGCCGCGCGGGTCGAACTCATGCTTGATCCGCCGGTGCAGTTCGAAGATCGGCGCCGGCAGGGTTGCGAACGCACCGCTGCCGGGCTCGGCCAAACGAAAGCAACTTGCCGTGCCACCGACGGTTGCCGCCGCCTGGCGCACGAATGCGGCATCGGCCTCGGACTTGAACCAGCGCAGCGCGCCGCCCCACTCGATCAGCTGGCGGCCGGGCAGCTCGAAGATCGGCGCAGTCGACGGCACCGAAAGTCGCCATAGCGGCAGCGTGTCATCGAAGAAGGCATCGGTCTGCTCGCGCAGCCCCGCCCAGTGCGCGCGCGCGGCCATCGGGTCGACAAGGCGGGTGCCGTGATCGGCCGCAAGTCGTGCAAGCGCCGCATCGACCGCAGCCGCAGCACCCGAGAGTCGAACCATGAGTTCGCCGCCGGACCACGATGTGCCCGACAGCGGCAATGGCTGCGCACCCCAGCGATTCATCTGCGCCAGGGCGTCGCGCAAGCCGATGTTGACGCAGACCGTGGCCTCGGCCGCCGGCAGGGGCAGCACCTTCAGGGACACCTGAACGATCGGCCCGAGGATGCCCATCGAGCCGGCCAGCAGACGCGACACATCGTAGCCGGCGACATTTTTCATGACCTGTCCGCCGAAATGCAGCAGCTCACCGCTGGCGTTCATCAGCACCGCTCCGAGCATGAAGTCGCGCACCGCACCGGCGGTGGCGCGACGCGGGCCCGAGAGGCCGGCCGCCACCATGCCGCCCACAGTGGCACCCGCCCCGAAGTGCGGCGGCTCGAAGGCGAGATATTGCTGGCGTTCGGCCAGTGCCTGCTCGAGTTCGACAAGCGGTGTGCCGCAGCGAACCGTCACGACGAGCTCGGTCGGCTCGTAGTCGACGATGCCGGCGATCGAGCGCAGATCGAGCGGCTCACCGGTCGCCGGCTCGCCATAGAAGGACTTGGTATTGCCGCCCTGCAGGCGCAGTCGGGTGCGATCGGCGTGCGCGGCGCGCACGCAGTCGCGCAACGCCAGCAGGGCGGAATCGGCTGATACCTCGGTGGTCAAGGTCAGACTCGCTCGAAAAAGAGAGGGGACGCGGCCGGCATGATCGCGCGGTCAGAAGCGTTCGATGTCGGGGAAGGCCACCCGACCGCCGTGCACATGCATCTTGCCGTACTCGGCGCAACGGGCCAGCGTGGGAATGCCCTTGCCGGGATTGAGCAGACCCGGGGGGTCGAAGGCGCGCTTGAGCGCAAAGAAGGCCTCGCGCTCGGCCGGCGAAAACTGCACGCACATCGAGTTGATTTTTTCGATTCCCACACCGTGCTCACCAGTCACCGTGCCGCCGAGCTCGACGCACAGCTCGAGAATATCGGCACCGAAACGATCGGCGCGCTCCCATTCGCCGGGCTGGTTGGCATCGAAAAGAATCAGCGGATGCAGATTGCCGTCGCCGGCATGAAAGACATTCATGCAGCGCAGCTGATAGGTGTGTTCCATCTCGCTGATGGCCACCAGCATGCGCCCAAGGTTCTTGCGCGGAATGGTGCCGTCCATGCAGTAGTAGTCGGGCGAGATGCGACCAGCCGCCGGAAAAGCATTTTTTCTGCCCGACCAGAATCGCAACCGCTCGGCCTCGGAGTTGGAGACCACCAGCGCGGTCGCGCCTGCGCCGCGCAGCACCGCCAACATTCGTTCGATTTCTTCTTCGACCTCCTCGGGCGAACCGTCGGATTCGGCCAGCAGGATCGCCTCGGCCGACAGGTCGTAGCCGGCTTTCACGAAAGGCTCGACCGCGGCACTCGCCTTGCGGTCCATCATCTCAAGGCCTGCCGGGATGATGCCGGCACCAATGATTGCCGCGACCGCATCGCCGGCCTTCGCAACATCGTCGAAAGAGGCCATCACGACGCGCGCCAGTTGCGGCTTGGGAACCAGCTTCACCAGCGCTTCGGTGACCACCATCAGCATGCCTTCGGATCCGATCGACAGCGCCAGCAGATCGAGGCCCGGGCCATCGAGGGCGGCACTGCCGAGTTCGATGATCTCGCCATCGATGGTCAGACCCCGCACCCGCAGCACGTTGTGCACGGTCAGGCCGTATTTCAGGCAATGCACGCCGCCGGAGTTCTCGGCGATGTTGCCGCCGATCGAGCAGGCAATCTGCGACGAGGGATCGGGTGCGTAATACAGGCCGTGCGGCGCCGCGGCTTCCGAGATCGCCAGATTGCGCACCCCGGGCTGCACACGCGCGGTACGCGCCAGCGGATCGACCGACAGGATGCGATTGAGGCGGGCCAGTGACAGCACCACGCCGCTGGCATGGGGCATCGCGCCACCCGACAGGCTGGTGCCCGAGCCGCGCGCCACCACCGGCACATCGTGCTCGCGGCAGACCCGAAGTGCCAGCTGCACCTGCTGCTCGGTTTCAGGCAGACACACCGCCACCGGCAACTGGCGAAATGCCGACAGGCCATCGCATTCATACGGCCGAGTCTGTTCGACGCCGGCGAGCACACAATGCTCGGGCAAGGCTGCGCGCAACGCCGACACCAGTGCGGCCGACCGGGTGGCGTCGGGTGCCTGTGCGACATCGGCCCACCGCAGATCGGGAGCCGGCCCCGACACACCGTTCACCACGGACGGGGGCTGAATGTTCGGCGGGCTGATTGTCGACACAGGCAGTCTCTGAATTGGGTAGTCGGTAATTGTACTTGCCGCCCGGCAAGGCTATGGTGGCGCGCTGCCTTCAGCACCCCCGGCAAAACTGCCCATCAGAGAGGAGCCCCCAATGCGAATCCGCCCCGTCACCGCCGCGCTGCTGGCCAGCAGCCTGTTCGGCGCAGCCTGCACCACCCCACCCACCACATCGCCTGAGGCGGTCGGCGAACTTCGCGCCGGCAGCGGCATCCTCAACGGCTATCTGCCGCGCACCGATCTGCCCGACAGCCTGGCGCTGGTCGCGCCGCCGCCGGCCGCCGGATCGCCACAGGCACTGGCTGACGAGAACGCCTTCCGAAACACGGTCGCGCAGCGCAATTCGCCGCGCTGGAACCTTGCGGCCCGCGACGCCAACCTGAAATTTCCGCAGGCCGCCGACACTTTCTCATGTGCCCTGGGCATGCCGATCTCGGCACAAGACACCCCGCAACTGACCATGCTGCTGCGGCGCAGCCTGACCGATGCCGGCCTGGCGACCTATCGCGCCAAGGACCAGTACAAGCGCACCCGTCCCTTTGTTGCATTCTCCGAACCCACCTGCACCCCGGCCGAAGAGGCCACGCTCGCCAAGGACGGCGCCTACCCTTCTGGCCACTCGGCCATCGGCTGGGCCTGGGCGCTGCTGCTGACCGAAATCGCCCCGCAGCGCGCCAATCCCCTGCTCGCCCGCGGCTATGCCTATGGCCAGAGCCGGGTCATCTGCGGCGTGCACTGGCAAAGCGACGTCGATGCCGGCCGCGTGGTCGCTGCCGCAACCGTGGCAAGACTTCATGCTGACCCGGTGTTTCGCGCCCAGATCGCCGCGGCGGGCGAGGAAGTCACCCGTGGGCTCGCAAAAAATCCGAGCCAACAAGCATCGTGTGCGGCAGAAGACGCGGCCCTGGCCCGCTGATTTCCTGGACATCAGCAACACCGTGCGCGGCACCGATTCAGCCGCGCATCGGTCGGCTCGCACACTGTCTCGCCACTGCAAAACTTGATCGCTAGAATGTGTTGGATTAAGAAACATTTTAGAGACAACATGGACACAACTTCTGTCGTCTGCCGCCCGACTGCACCGCCCACCCTGGGCATCCATGTCACCCGGCGTCTGCTCAGCATCACCCGCCAGGACTGGTCCAGGCACCGCGAAGCGCACTGGGGAGCGACGGGCCGCGACCTGAGCGACTTGACACTGCCTGCCTCGAAGACTAAGGTCGCCGCCAGTCTCACCGCCGATGCGGGAGAGATCGGCGCCTAGTCTTGCAACGCGACGGGCGCTGACGCCGAAGGTGTATCGCCCCAGAAACTCTCAGGCAAAAGGACCGCATCGGAACAGGCTCT
>CAIKZV010000432.1 GCA_903831925.1 uncultured Burkholderiales bacterium | reverse complement strand
TCTGCGCGAACAGGCCGAGCGCGCAGGCTGGCGCGGTGCGTTGGTGCGCGACGCCGATGTGCTGGACACCTGGTTCTCGTCGGCGCTGGTGCCGTTCACATCGCTCGGTTGGCCGAATCAGTCGCTCGACCTCGCGCGCTATCTGCCGTCGTCGGTGCTGGTGACCGGCTTTGACATCATCTTCTTCTGGGTCGCCCGGATGGTGATGATGACCACCTTCTTCACCGGCAAGGTACCGTTCAGGGATGTCTACATCAATGCCATCGTGCGCGACGCCGAGGGCCAGAAGATGTCGAAATCCAAGGGCAATACCATCGATCCGCTCGACCTCATCGACGGCATCACCCTCGAGCGGCTGCTCGAGAAATCGACCGTCGGCCTGCTGCGCGACGATCACAAGGCCCGCATCGCCAAGTCAATCCGCAAGAGCTATCCGTCGGGAATACCGGCCTATGGCGCCGACGCTGTGCGCTTTACCTTCGCCTCGCTGGCCACCTTCGCGCGCACGCTCAACTTCGATCTCAATCGCTGCGAGGGCTACCGCAACTTCTGCAACAAGCTCTGGAACGCCACCCGTTTCGTGCTGATGCAGACCGAAGGACGCGACTGCGGCCATGCGCCCCATACGCCCGATCAGTGCGTGCCCGGCGGCTATCTCTACTTCACGCCGGTCGACCGCTGGATCAGCTCGCAACTGCAGCGGGTCGAGGCCTCGGTTGACGCGGCACTCAGCGAGTACCGTTTCGACAACGCCGCCCGCGAGATCTATGAATTCGTCTGGAACAACTATTGCGACTGGTATCTGGAGCTGGCCAAGGTCAACCTCGCATCGCCTGATGAAGCGGTGCAGCGAGCCACGCGGCGCACCCTGCTGAGCGTGCTCGAGACCATCCTGCGGCTGGCCCATCCGATCATTCCCTTCATCACCGAAGAGCTCTGGCAGAAGGTCGCTCCGCTTGCCAATCGCTATGGCGAACCCGGCCAGGCGCCACTCGCGGGCGCAGCACTCGATGAGGCAATCGCGCAAAGCCGTTTCTCGATCATGTCGCAGCGCTATCCGATGAGCCAACCCGGCAAGATCGATACCGTGAGCGAAGCGATCGTGGCCGAGCTTCGGCAGATGATCGACGCCTGCCGCGCGCTGCGCGGCGAGATGACGATCTCGCCCGCGGTCAAGCTGCCGCTGGTGATCGCGGGCGACGCCGCCCGAATCGCGTTGCATGCGCCCTACCTGCAGGCGCTGGCCAAGCTGTCGGGTGTGGTGGCGGTGACAGCCCTGCCGTCAGACTCGATAGCACCAGTCCAGATCGCCGGCGACTTCAGGCTGATGTTGCAGGTCGAGATCGATGTCGCCGCCGAGCGTGATCGGCTCGAGCGCGAAATCGAGCGGGTCCGAACCGAGGTCAATCGCGCCCAGGGCAAGCTCGGCAACGCCGGGTTCGTTGATCGCGCGCCGCCCGCGGTGGTCGCCCAGGAGCGCGAGCGTCTTTCCGGTTTCGAGACCACGCTGGCGCGCCTGATCGAGCAGCGCGGCAAGCTTGGTTGAGGGCGACTGCCTAGGATCGATTGTCGACTAAGGGTGAATGGCGCTTACCGCCAGAAGCGGTCGTTCACCAAAGGCAGCTAGCCGGACACGCTACTTTTTCGTAAGCAGGTGGGCAAGATGACTCCCCTGCTTGCTGTCAAGGCCTTAGCATGCGCAGGGTGAGCCTGCTTAAGCGACAGCCCACAGTGTTGAGCAGCAGTGCGGGTTGCACGAAGTTGTGGTTCTGCTTCAGGCGCTTCGTAGATGCACGTCGCGAGAGCTTGCAAGGTATACGGCATTGCCGTAGCATCCAACTGTGCTGACCGTTGCCGAAACCGCCATCTTTGTCCGATACGCCGCGGAGGTCTGGAGCGACGCTGAGCGAGAGGCGTTCATCTCGTGGATAGCAGCGAATCCGAGTGCAGGGGATGTCATCCCCGGAAGCGGTGGCTGTCGCAAAGTGAGGTGGATGCGCCAAGGGCAGGGCAAGCGTGGCGGTGCCCGAGTCATTTACTTCGTCGAATCAGGCCAAACGATCTGGCTGTTGATCGTTTATGCCAAGGCGAAGTTCGATAGTGTGCCCGCCGAGTTCCTGGCTGAGTTAAAGCGCGGAGTTGAAAATGAGTAATGAGCTCGAACGGTTCAAGCAAGACCTGCTGAAGTCCGTGAAGCAGATGCGTCAGGGCGAGGCTGCGCGGGTCACGCACGTCAAGGTTCCGCAGGCTGCCGAGGCGCGGTCTCGTACCGGATTGTCGCAGGAGCAGTTCGCGAGGCTGCTCGGTGTTTCGGCGCGGACATTGCAGGATTGGGAGCAGGGGCGGCGAGAGCCGACCGGAGCCGCCAAGACCTTGTTGAGGGTCGCGTACGAACACCCGGAAGTGCTTTTGAAACTCGAACGCTGATGCACAACAAACTGCTACGGCCTCGCTTGACCGCGTCGCCTGTTTGCTCTCGCGTCCGGTCGAGGCCTCAACCGTGGCTGAGCGCTACCGTCAGACAACTTGCGGCGACATCGATCCTCGCGTTGTCGTTAGCGGCGAACGCCCAAACAACTCAGACGGTGGTCGACATCCCGACTCGGCCGGGTGTCACGCAGCGGATGCTCGTTTTGACCCCGCCTGAGCCCAAGGCGGCGGTCGTGCTGCTGCCG
>CAIKZV010000431.1 GCA_903831925.1 uncultured Burkholderiales bacterium | reverse complement strand
TGCTGGAAGTCGAAAACGCCGAGGCAAACAAGAAAGTGGCTGACCGGATGCCGGCCATCCGCAACGGCATCCTGCTGCTGATCTCTTCAAAAATGGCCTCCGATCTGACGTCGCGCGAAGGCAAGGAAAAACTCGCTGCAGAGATTGCCCTGTCGGCCGGCAAGGATCTCGGCTGGACACCGCCCGATCCCAACGAACACGCCGACGATGGCGACGAAGAACCCGACCCGAAAGCCAAGGACAAGAAGGCAGGCGACAAGCCCAAGAAGGAATCGGAGAAGAAGGCCAAGCCCGCCAAACACAAGGCCGAGCCGCCGTCGAATCCGATTACCGCAGTTCACTTCGCTTCATTCATCGTCCAGTAGAGCGCCATGGCCGAACAGTTCCTGTCACAGGAAGAAGTCGACGCCCTGCTCGAAGGCGTCGACGATGCACCGGTCGGACAACCCGAAGGCTTCAAGGGTCCGGTCGCTTATGACCTCGCCAAGCAGGAACGCATCGTCCGCGGTCGGATGCCGACGCTGGAGATCATCAACGAGCGCTTCGCACGCAACCTGCGCATCGGTCTGTTCAATTTCATGCGCCGCAACCCGGAGATTTCGATCGGTCCGATCAAGGTGCAGAAATACAGTGCCTTTCTTCGCAGCATCGCGGTGCCGGCCAATATCAACGTGGTTGCGGTCAAGCCATTGCGCGGCAGCGGCCTGGTCATCTGCGATCCCAAGCTCGTCTTCACCGTCATCGACAACATGTTCGGTGGCAATGGCCGTATGCCCTACCGGATCGAGGGTCGCGATTTTTCGCCCACCGAGCAGCGCATCATCCAGCGCATGCTCGATGTGACGCTCGAGGAGTACCGCAAGGCCTGGGCGGGCATCTATCCGCTGAGCCTCGAATACACCCGCTCGGAAATGAATCCGCAATTCGCCACCGTCGCCACACCCGGCGAAATCGTGGTGGCAACCACCTTCTCGCTGGAGGTCGGCGAGCTCGGCGGTGATCTGCAGATCTGCATTCCTTATTCGACGCTCGAACCGATCCGCGACGTGCTGTATTCGGCGCTGCAGGGCGACTCGATCGAAACCGACAAGCGCTGGGTGAGCCTGCTTACCCAGCAGATCAAGGTCGCCGAGATCGAACTGTCGGCCGAACTCGGCTATGCCAACGCCACCGTCGGGGAACTGATGGCGCTGCAGGCAGGCGACTTCATCGAACTCGAACTGCCCGAAAAGATCGTCGTCAAGTCCGACGGGGTGCCGGTCTTCGATTGCCGCTACGGCGTCTCGAACGGTCACTACGCAGTTCGGGTTCAGGACATTCTCAGCACACCGCAAGCGCAGTGACGCCTCACCAGGCGTCGCGAGGGAGCACGACATGAGTACAGATCAGAACGGCGCAGGCGACCAGGACGCCCTCGCAGACGAATGGGCGGCAGCGCTGGCCGAGCAGGAGCCTGCCGGCAAAGGCGGGGAAGTCCAGCCAGCCGAGCGCGTCGCGGATGCGAGCCATATGTTCCCGCAACTGGCCGGTGTCGCGGCCAGCCAGGATGCCCGCCAGGACATCGACATGATCCTGGACATTCCGGTTCAGCTGACGGTCGAACTGGGCCGCACCCGGATTCCGATCAAGCACATCCTGCAACTGGCGCAAGGCTCGGTGATCGAGCTCGATGCGCTCGCCGGCGAACCGATGGACGTTCTGGTCAATGGCTGCCTGATCGCGCAGGGCGAAGTGGTGGTCGTCAACGACAAATTCGGCATCCGTCTCACCGATATCGTCACGCCCTCCGAGCGCGTGCGCCGTCTCAACAGCCGCAGCTGAGATGCAGGACGCGCCCTCAGTCTGGCCAGCGCTCGCGGCGTTTGCCGCGGTCATCGCGCTGATCCCGATTGCCCTGTGGATTCTCAAGCGGCTGCAGTCGGGCAACCCGGGGTCGACCCGCTCGATCACGATGATGGGCGGGCTTTCGCTGGGGCCGCGCGAAAGAATCGCGATCATCGAAACGCAGGGACGCCGCTGGATGATCGGCATCACCGGGCAGTCGATCTCGATGCTCGCCGAACTCGACGCGAGCCAGGCCTCCGATGGCAAGACTGACAACAAGACCGATGGCGCAGGCGCTGCCTTGCAGACTGCCCCACTGCCCGGCCAGGCCGCGTTTTCCGACCTGCTCGATCGCTTCAAGCGGCGTGGGTGAGACCGATATGCGCCGAAACACCTTTGCACTGATTGCCGTCCTGTCGATGCTGGCACTTGCCGGCCCGGCCATGGCGCAGAACGTCCTGTCGGTCAATGCCGCGCCGTCGGCTGCCGGCGGCACGACCTATTCGCTGCCGATCCAGACGATGCTCGCCTTTGCGGCGCTGTCGTTTCTGCTGGCCATCCTGCTGCTGATGACCAGCTTCACCCGGATCGTGATCGTGCTGTCGCTGGTGCGCCAGGCGCTCGGCCTGCAAAGCGCACCGCCCAACCAGGTAATCGTCGGCATGTCGCTCTTTCTGACCCTGTTCGTGATGGGTCCGACGCTCGACGAGATCTACAAGGACGCCTACCAGCCCTACTCCGAGCAGAAGATCGGCTTTGAGGCCGCCCTCGACAAGGGCATCGATCCGCTTCGCGCCTTCATGCTGCGCCAGACCCGCGACACCGATCTCGGCGTCTTCGCCCGCATCGCCAAGGTCGACGCAAAGCAGTCTCCCGAGACCATGCCGATGCGGGTGCTGATTCCGTCGTTTGTGACCAGCGAGCTGAAAACCGCTTTCCAGATCGGGTTTCTGGTCTTCATTCCGTTTCTGATCGTCGACCTGATCGTGGCATCGGTGCTGACCTCGATGGGCATG
>CAIKZV010000430.1 GCA_903831925.1 uncultured Burkholderiales bacterium | reverse complement strand
GCGGCATCTGCGGATCTGATCTGCACACCTATCGTGAAGGCCTGTTTCTTCAGCTCGGGCTGCCAATCGAACAAGGCCGAATCCTTGGCCACGAGTTCAGTGGCGAGATCGTGGAAATTCGCGGCGAGATGCCTTCAGTGCGGATCGGCGGTCGGTACACGACAGTCAGCATGGGCGGCAATGCCGAGTTTCTGCGGATCACGCCGCAGATCGCCAGCCGCATGATTCCGATTCCTGATGACATCAGCTTCGAGGAGGCCGCGACCAACGAGCCGCTGGCCACCTCGATTCATGCCGTCAATCTGGCTGACCCGAAAGACGATCAGGTGCTGGTGATCATGGGCGCCGGCATCATCGGTCTCGGTGTCCTCCAGTGCATCAAGGCTCGCTGCAAGGCCCGCACAATCGTGGTCGATCTGTCTGCGCGACGCCTTGCACTGGCCACAGAACTCGGCGCTGATCTCACCATCAATGCCTCGCAGGACGATGCGGTCGCTCGGCTGAAAGCCCTGCACGGCACGACCGACCTGAGCCTGCTGGATTCGGCCGAGAGCAATATCGACACCGTCTTCGACTGCGCTGGCGCAACCGCGCACTTCAAGGGCACCACGGTGCTTGAGCAGTCGATCGGACTGGTTCGCCAGAACGGCAAGGTGATCGTCGTGGCGGTCTTCGAGCGCAAGATCGAACTGGACGTCAACGTGCTGGTGCGAAAGGGCATACAGCTGGTCGGGTCCTGGGCCTGGACGCCCGCCGATTTCGTCCAGGCGATGGAACTCATCAGCACACGGAAAATCGATCGCAAGCCGCTGATCACACACCGGTTTGCACTGGAAGACGCCTCGCAGGCCTATGAAACACAGATCCAGGCCAATGAAGCCGTGAAGGTGGTCTTGACCCCTTGAGGCTTGACCGTCGACAGGCCCGCAGCGATGCGGGCTTTTTTTATGGCAGACCGGAATCCGGCACAAAAAATTCGATCACGACCCCAGGAGACGCGATATGAGCCAAAGCTCGCACCAGTACACCACGACCAACACCCGCATCCTGCTTGCCAAACGGCCCTCAGGCTGGCCGGATGAGTCCTGCTTTCAGACCGAGGCCTGTGCCGAGCCCGAGTGCGGCCCGCAAGACGTCACCGTGCAAGCGGTCTGGCTCTCGCTTGACCCCTATCTGCGTGGCCGCATGGACGCCGGCCAATCGTACGCACCCGGCTTTGCACTCGGAAAGCCGATGGTTTCTCGGGTGGTCGGGCGCGTGATCGAATCGCGCAACGAGCGATTTCGTGAAGGTGATTTCGTCTGGGGCTTTCTGGATTGGGCGCTGCGTACCGTGGTGGCGAGAGGCGAAGGTCTGCACAAGATCGGGCCGGAGCTGGGGCGACCGAGCCTGGCGATTTCGGCGCTCGGCATGCCGGGGCTGACCGCCTGGGTCGGTGCAATCGAGCTTGGCAAACCGAGCCCGGGCGATACTGTCTATATCTCGTCGGCGGCCGGCACCATCGGGCAACTCGCCGGGCAGTTCGCCAAGCGTGCCGGCGCGCGCGTGGTCGGTTCGGTCGGCAGCGACGACAAGGTCGACTTCGTGCTCAAGCATTGCGGCTACGACGCCGCGTTCAATTACAAGACCCGCGATATGGACGAGGCCCTGAGCGAGTTGTGCCCGAAGGGCATCGACGTCTATGTAGACAATGTCGGCGGCACGACGCTTGAAGCCGCGCTGCGGCATGCGAATGTCGCGGCCCGCTTTCCCCTGTGCGGCATGATCTCGCGCTACAACGACGTCAAGGATCCGGGCATCCGCGGCATGCAGCTGATGGTGTCCAAGCGCATCGTGATGACCGGCTACATCGTCTATGACCATGTCCACAAACTGCCGGCCTACCAGCTGCGGGCTGCGCCCTGGTTCAATGCCGGCGAGATGACGTTTCACGAAGATATTGTCCATGGCATCGAACAGGCCCCCACGGCGTTGCTCGGAATGCTCAAGGGCGACGCGCTGGGCAAAAAACTGGTCCAGGTCTGCGCTGCCTGAACGACTGACACGGAGACCCCGGAAATGACGACACGCAATGACCTGGCGGCCAGCTTCGCGCCTGACGACTCGGCGACGACCCTCGGACCGCTGGGCCAGCGCGTACACCGACAGGCCCTCGAGCAGGCAGGCCGAATTGCCGAAAGATTCGAGGAGGTTCGCGAGGGTGTCTGGAGCTTCGTGGGCAACGGTCTGTCGAACCAGACCTTCGTGCAAGGGCCGCTGGGTGTGATCGCGATCGACACTGGCGAGTCGATCCAGGAGATGCAGTGCGCCATCGACCGACTGCGTGAAAAAACCGACGCACCGATCGTGGCCGTGATCTACACGCACTTTCACTATGTGGCGGGCACGGCCGCCATACCGGGCTGCAACTCGATGCCGATCTGGTCGCACGCCAGGGTCATCACCAATCGACAGCGCACCGGTGGTGAAATCGCGCCGATGTACCAGCGTGGCCTGGTACAGCAATTCGGCATCCGGATGCCGCTCGATGGCCCCGACGGGGTCGTCAGCGTGGGCCTGGGGCCCTTCTTTCGCAATCCGGCGCATGCGCCCTTCACGACCGGTTTCGTGCCGCCGACGAATGTCTTCGACACGCCCACCTCAGCCACGATCGCAGGCCTTCAGGTCGAATTCATGCCGGCGCCGTCAGACGCCGATGACTCGGTGACGATCTGGTTTCCTCAGCTCGGTGTGGCGGTCAACAATCTGGTGTGGCCGACACTCTTCAATGTGTTTGCAATTCGTGGTGAGGAATACCGCGACCCGAGAGTCCTCCTTGCCGGTCTGGATCATCTCAACGCACTGAATGCCGAACATCTGGTCGGCGCACATGGCCCGGCATTGTCGGGGGCAGCGCAAATCCGAGCCGTGGTGACCGACTACCGCGATGCGATCCAGTTCCTGTGGGACCAGACCGTGCGCGGCCTGAACAAGGGCCTGTCGGCCGATGAGCTCACGCAGTTTGTGCAGTTGCCGGAGCGTTTCAACCGCACCTACTTCACGCAGCAGTTCTACGGCCTGGTCGAGCATCATGTGCGCCAGATCCAGACCGGCCTCATCGGCTGGTTCGATGGTGTCGAGTCGTCGCTCTTTCCGATGCCACCGCTGGAGCGAGCCAATCGATTGATTGCCGGCTTCGGCGGACGCGATGCCGTGCGCAAGCAGTCGATCGACGCGCTGGCCGGCAACGATGTTCGCTGGGCACTTGAACTCGCCACCTGGCTGGTCAGATCGCAGCCGGGGCCGCACGGCAGGGCCGATGGCGGCTCGTCCGAGGAGCGCGCTCAACTGGCTGCCGTGCTGCGCACGATTTCACAGCGCACGACCTCGGCAAACATCAGAAACTGGTGCGCGACACGCGCCCTGGAGCTGGAAGGCAGGCTTGAATTTGCGCGCTTGAGGGGGCACGGCTTTCGGGCGCCCGAGGTCGCGGCTGCGCCCGAAAATTCGGTCAGAGTCTTGCGAGTCCTGCTCGACCCCGAACTCGCACAGCACGTTGATCACGAATTCAGTGTCGACTTCGGTGGCGACACTCGG
>CAIKZV010000429.1 GCA_903831925.1 uncultured Burkholderiales bacterium | reverse complement strand
GCGGCGAGGAGGAGGCGGAGTTGGTGAGCCATCGGGCGGGCCTGGGGCCCCGGGTCGGAGCGCCATGGTAACAAGCCGGCGTCGCGTCACCCCGGCCCGCGCGATGCAGACCTCGTCGCCAAGCCGTTCAGGCCTCGTCGCCAAGCCGTTCAGGCCTCGTCGGTTAACATCGCAGGCGTTGTCCACCCTGCATCCGAGCTGCCATGAGCGATGACCTGACCCCCACCATCAAAGCCGAAGTCCTTGCCGAGGCGCTGCCCTATATCCGCCGTTTTCACGGCCGCACGGTGGTGGTGAAGTACGGCGGCAACGCCATGACCGACGATCGCCTGAAGCGCAGCTTCGCCCACGATGTGGTGCTCCTCAAGCTGGTCGGCATCAATCCGGTGGTGGTGCATGGCGGCGGGCCGCAGATCGAGCAGCTTCTGGCCCGGGTCGGCAAGAAAGGCGAGTTCGTGCAGGGCATGCGGGTCACCGACGAAGAGACCATGGACATCGTCGAGATGGTGCTCGCCGGTCAGGTCAACAAGGAAATCGTCGAGCTGATCAACCAGGCCGGCGGCAAGGGCGTGGGCCTCACCGGCCAGGACGGCGGACTGGTACGCGCCCGCAAGATGCTGATCGAGAGTCGCGAGTCTCCCGGCACCCAGATCGATATCGGCCAGGTCGGCGAGATCGAGTCGATCGACCCCTCGATCATCCAGACCCTCACCGCCAACGGTTTCATTCCGGTGATTGCGCCGATCGGTTCGGGCAAGGGCGGCGAGACCTACAACATCAATGCCGATCTGGTCGCCGGCAAGGTGGCCGAGGTGCTCAAGGCCGAGAAGCTGGTCATGATGACCAACACCGTCGGTGTGCTCGACAAGGAAGGCAATCTGCTGACCGGCCTGTCGGCCAAGCGGATCGACGAGCTCGTTGCCGATGGCACGCTGTCGGGCGGCATGCTGCCCAAGATCTCGTCGGCGCTCGATGCCGCCAAGGGTGGCGTCAATTCGGTTCACATCATCGACGGTCGCGTCGACCATGCGCTGCTGCTCGAGATCATGACCGACCAGGGTGTGGGCACCATGATTCGCAGTCATTGAAGGCCGTCGTTCGCCGACCGGCGCACGACACGCCAGGCCGCCGGCCGGTCTGGCTGCTCGATCTCGACAACACCCTGCACGATGCGGTGGCCGACATCATGCCGCGCATCAATCGGGCGATGACCGACTATGTGATGCAGACCACCGGCCTGGACGAGCCGCAGGCAAGCGCCCTGCGCAGCGCCTACTGGCGTCGCTATGGCGCCACCCTGCTCGGCATGGTCCGCCACCACTCGGTCGATGTGCATCACTTCCTGCGCGAGACCCATCCTTTCCCTGATCTGCACCAGCTGGTTCGCCGCGATGTGCGACTGATGCACCTGCTGCGCCGGCTGCCCGGGCGCAAGGTGGTGGTCACCAACGCGCCGGCTGCCTATGCCGCCGGGGTGATTGCGGCGCTTGGCATCGGCCCGATGCTCGACGGGATGGTGGCGATCGAGCAGATGCAGTTCGCCGGACGCCTGTTGCCCAAGCCCTCGCGGCCGATGCTGCGCAAGGTGGTGGCCCGGCTCGGGCTGCATCCGACGCGCTGTGTGCTGGTCGAGGACACGGTAGAAAACCTGCGGGCGGCGCGTCATTGCGGCGTAAAAACCGTGTGGGTGAGCGGCATCGCCTTTCGGGCCCGACCGGTGTGGCAGCGCCCACGACGCGGACAGCGGGGCATAGACGTGCATGTCCGCTCGGTTGTACAGTTAGCACGTACTCCGCTTGCGAGCCCTGCCACTGAGCCCTGCCACTGACCCCTGTCAATGAGCCCCGATACCAATCGCCCCACCGCCGCTGCAGCGTCCGCCACCGAGTCGAAGCCTGCCACCCGCGTGCGTCCCAAGCCTGGCGAGCGACGCCTGCAGATCTTGCAGATGCTGGCCACCATGCTGCAGGAGCCGGGCGGCGAGCGGGTCACGACCGCGGCGCTGGCCGCCCGCCTGGCGGTCTCGGAGGCCGCGCTGTATCGCCATTTCGCGAGCAAGGCCCAGATGTTTGAAGGCCTGATCGAGTTCATCGAGCAAAGCCTCTTTGGCCTGATCAATCAGATCGTTTCGCAGGAGCCCGACGCCCGCCGGCAGTTGCGCTCGATCGTGCAGATGCTGCTGGGCTTCGCCGAGCGCAATCCGGGGATGACCCGGGTGCTGATCGGCGATGCGCTGATCACCGAAGACGGCCGTCTGCAGACGCGCATCAACCAGCTGGTCGACCGGGTCGAGGTCTCGCTCAAGCAGTGTTATCGCAGTGCGATCGAGCAGGGTCAGCTGGCTGCCGACACCGATGCGGCCGGGCGGGCCAACCTGATGATGTCCTTCGTGCTGGGGCGCTGGATGCGCTTTGCCAAGTCGGGCTTCAAGCGACCGCCGGTCGATACCCTTGATCAGCAGATCCGATTGCTGACCAGCTGATCAAGCGACGCGACGGTCAGACGATTTACCGATTCACCGGTCAGTGCGCCGCCGATGCGCCGCAGACCGTGCATCCCGGGTCGCGCGGCACGCCGATGCTTGTGATCTCGAGGCTGCGGCCCTCGATCACCATCAGTCGGCCCACCAGTGGCGTGCCGAAGCCGCCTGCGATCTTGAGCGCTTCGGCTGCCTGAAGGCTGCCGACCAGGCCGGTGAGCGGCGCAAACACGCCAAGCTGGGCGCAGGCGACCTCATCGACCTCGTCGGTTTCGGGAAAGAGACAGTGGTAGCAGGGCGAGTCGGCTCGGCGCGCATCGAAGACCGCGAGCTGGCCGTCGAAGCGGATCGCAGCGCCTGACACCAGCGGTACACCCGCCTGCACGCAGGCGCGATTGACCGCATGACGGGTCGCAAAATTGTCGCAGCAGTCGAGCACGACGCTCGCACCCGCCACCGCTGCGAGCAGGGCGTCGCCAGCCAGGCGTTGTGTGAGCGCGATCACCTCGATGCCCGGGTTGGCCTCGAGCAGCGTCTGGCGCCCCGATTCGGCTGTTAAGCTTCCGATGCGGTCGTCGCGGTGCAGGATCTGGCGCTGCAGATTGGTGAGATCGACGGTGTCGCCGTCGGCGAGCACGATGCGCCCGATGCCTGCGCAGGCCAGATAGAGCGCCGCGGGCGACCCGAGGCCACCGGCGCCCACCACTAGCGCGCTTGAGGCCAGCAGCCGCTCCTGCGCTTCGATGCCGATCTCGTCGAGCAGGATGTGCCGGCTGTAGCGAAGCAGTTGCTGGTCGTTCACGCCTATTTCGTGGTGCTGGCCTTCGTGCCGGTGTCTTTGGCGTCGGCTGAAGACGCGGTGGCGTCCTTTTTGGCAAGCATGACCGGCTGGCCCTTGAGGTGATTCATGGCCTGCTGCAGCTGGAAGTCCTCGGCCGATCCGAATTCGATCGGCTTGCGGTCCTTCATCTTGTCGGCGGCGGCACCGTCAGCGGTGGGCTTGGGCACGACCGGCTTTTCTTCTTTGTCCTTGTCGTTGCTCAGATGGCGGGTGAGATCGGCCTCACGAACCCTGAACTGCGACAGATCACCATCGGGCGTTTCTTCGACCAGCAGGTCGGGTGTGATGCCCTTGGCCTGGATCGAACGTCCCCCCGGCGTGTAGTAGCGCGCGGTGGTGAGCTTGATGGCGGTGTTGTTGCCCAGCGGCAGAATCGACTGCACCGAGCCCTTGCCGAAGGTCTGCGTGCCAAGCACGACTGCGCGTTTGTGGTCCTGCAGGGCGCCGGCGACGATCTCGGACGCTGAGGCCGAGCCGCCGTTGACCAGCACCACCATCGGCGTGGTCTTGGTCCAGGCCGGCAGCTTGGCGAGCACGTCGTCGCCACGGCCGCGGACATAGTCCTCCGGGCTGGCAATGTATTTGCGCTTGGCATCTTCTGTTCGACCGTCGGTAGACACCACCAGCGTCTTGGGCGGCAGAAACGCCGCCGACACGCCGACTGCGCCGTTGAGCAGGCCGCCCGGGTCGTTGCGCAGATCGAGGACCAGCCCCTTCATCGGACCGGATTTGTCCAGATTGCCGAGCTGGCGAGCCATGCTGTCGACCGTCATTTCCTGGAACTGGGTCAGGCGCACGTAGCCATAGCCCGGCTCGATGACTTTCGAGCGCACCGACTGCACACGAATGACATCGCGCACCAGCTGGACAACGATCGGGCGCGGCTCGCCCTTTCGCATCAGCGTGAGCGTGACGGTTGACTTGGGCTTGCCGCGCATCAGCTTGACCGCGTCGTTCAGGGTCATGCCCTTAGTGTTCTTGTCGTCGATCTTGATGATCAGATCGCCCGACTTCACGCCCGCCCGGAAGGCCGGCGTATCTTCGATCGGTGAGACCACCTTGACGAAGCCGTCTTCGGTGCCGACTTCGATGCCCAGGCCGCCGAATTCACCCTGCGTGCCGACCTGCAGTTCCTTGAAGGCCTCGGCATCGAGGAAGGCCGAGTGGGGGTCAAGCCCGGTGACCATCCCGCTGATGGCCTCCTGGATCAGCTTCTTGTCGTCGACCGGCTCGACATAGAAGGCCTTGATCGCACCGAAGACATCGCTGAACTGACGCAGGTCCTCGAGCGGCAGCGCCGTGCGCGTATCGCGCTGGGCCACGGCAGTGACGCCGAGGCTGATCAGGATGCCGGCGACCGCACCAGCGGTCACGAGAGCGAGAGGCTTGAACTTGTTGGTCATCTGAGTTTGCTTATGGCCTGTGGAGTTGGCCTTGAGCCAGGCCCGGACGTGGGCGACTGACCGGCTGGCCACCTGTGTGCAATCGAGTATACGCGCCGAAGAAAGACCTGCCACAAGCGCGGGAATCCGCCTGTCGGCTGGCTCAGCCGGCTTTTTTACCTTGAGCGGCAACCGCCGACATGGCGGCTTCGATCTCGGCCTGATCGCCAAGATAAGCGCTGCTGATCGGCTTGAGCTGATCATCGAGCTGATAGACCAGCGGCCGGCCGGTCGGGATGTTCATGTGCACGATGTCATCGTCAGAGATGCCGTCGAGATGCTTGATGAGCGCGCGCAGCGAGTTGCCGTGCGCGGCGATCACAACCCGGCGACCGAGCTTGATGGCCGGTGCGATCGATTCGTTCCAGATCGGCACCACCCGCTCGACCGTGTCGCGCAGGCATTCGGTGCGCGGAATGTCTTCTGCACGCAGGCGGGCATATCGCGGATCACCCTGTGCTTCGCGTGGATCGCCCAGCGGCAGCGGATCAGGAGCAATGCCATAGGCCCGTCGCCAGATCAGGACCTGTTCGTCGCCGAAGCGTGCGGCGGTTTCGCTCTTGTTCAGGCCCTGCAGTGCGCCGTAGTGGCGCTCGTTGAGCCGCCAGGAGTGGACGACCGGCAGCCACATCGCGTCCATTTCGTCGAGCATGGTCCAGAGCGTGCGGATCGCCCGACGCAGCATCGAGGTGTAGCACACGTCGAAGGCATAGCCTTCGGCCTTCAGAAGCGCCCCGGCGCTGCGTGCTTCGGCCAGGCCCTTGGGCGTCAGATCGACGTCGGTCCAGCCGGTGAATCGGTTTTCGAGGTTCCATTGGCTTTCGCCGTGGCGGATGAGGACGAGGGTATGTGTCAT
>CAIKZV010000428.1 GCA_903831925.1 uncultured Burkholderiales bacterium | reverse complement strand
CGTGTTTTGCGCCGAGTTGCCCAAGAGCAATGTCGGCAAGATTTTGCGTCGCGAGCTGCGCGATTCACCGCCCAAGGCGCTTGCCTGAGGTGCTTCGGTGAGGTGCTTCGGTGAGGTGCTTCAACGAGGTGCTTCACACTAAGGCGCTTCGATGAAACGAGCCCCGGGTGGGGCTCGCTCAGGCTGGCAGGGCGCCGGCACCGCACCGGCCTGATGCCGGCCTGATGACCGAGCGCCGCTGCGCGACTCAGGGTCAGCCGGTGATCGTGGCGCCACCATCGGAGACGATCGACTGGCCGGTAATGAAGGCGCCGGCGCGGCTGGCAAGCATCACCGCGATGCCACCGATATCGTCGGGCTCACCGAGCCGGCGAAGCGGAAAGCGTGCTTCGGCGGCGGCCTTGCGCTTCGGATCTTCATAGAGCGCTTTGGCGAAGTCGGTCTTGATCAGGCCGGGGGCGATGCAGTTGACGCGGATGTTGTCGGGGCCCCACTCGCAGGCGAGGTTGCGGGCAAGCTGCATGTCGGCGGCTTTCGAGATGCAGTAGGCGCCGATCTCGGTCGAGCCTTTCAGGCCGCCGATAGAGGACACGATGATGATCGCGCCGTCTTTCTTGGCCACCATGTCGGGCCTGACCATCGTGCACAGCCAGTGGTTCGACAGCACGTTGTTGCGCATGATCTTTTCGAAGACCTCGTCGCCCATGCCGGCTGCCGGGCCGAAGTAAGGATTGGACGCGGCATTGCACACCAGGATATCGATCGGGCCGAAGGCCTTGCGGGTACCGTCGACCAGGGCTTGCAGGCCCTGCTTGTCGGAGATGTTGGCCGGGATCGAGATCGCTTCGCCGCCGGCATCGCGGATCTCTTTCACGACGGCTTCGCAGGCGTCGGCCTTGCGGCTCGAGACCACGACACGCGCACCGTGGGCGGCAAAATTGAGGGCGATCGAGCGGCCGATACCGCGGCTCGAACCGGTGACGATGGCGACCTTGCCGGTCAGATCGAAAAGACTCATGGTTGTCTCCTGCTGTGGGTTGATTGTGTTGGGATCTTTGATCAGCGACCGATCACGAGGCCTTCGCGGCGCGGATCGGCTCCGCCGGCAAGCGTACACCGACCCGCCCGATCACACCGCCGTTCGATCGCCTGCAGGCCGCTGGTCATGTCGATTTCCCGGATTTCATGGCCTCGTGCGCGCAGCGAATCGGCAAGGCCGGCGCTCACCCTGCCGGCTTCGAGTTCGGTCGGACCGTTGCGGTTACCCAGATTCGGCATGCTGATAGCGGTCTGGACATCCAGGCCGTCGCTGATCGTGGCGAGCAGCGTGCGGGCGACATAGCCGATGATCTGCGAGCCGCCGGGCGAGCCGAGCGTCATCAGCAGCGGGCCGGGTGCGATCACCTCAGCGGCGTGGGGCTTTGCAGCGATGGCCGATGACCGGGTCGAAGCACGGTCGGTTTGCGGGTGATGTCGCGCGGATGCGGTTGGCGCGGTGATGGCCGATGAGGTGGCCGATGAGGGGGCAGATGAGGTGGAGGGGGCGGCCTGCGCGAAGACCAGCGTGGGCGCCATCGAACTGCGGGGCCGCTTGCCCGGCTCGACCCGATTGGCCACCGGTATGCCATTGGCCTGCGCGGCGAAGGAAAAATCGGTGAGCTGATTGTTGAGCAGGAATCCGCGCACCATCAGACGGGCGCCGAACTGGTCCTCGATGGTGGTGGTCATCGCAATCGCATTGCCCCAGGCGTCGATGATTGACAGATGCGAGGTGCCGGGCTGCTCAAGCGTTGCTTCGCTCACCTTCAGCGGCGGCGCACCCGGCGGATCGCCGGGCAGCGCGCGCCCCATGTCGCGCGGACCGATGAGGCTCGCGCGCCGCTTGAGATAGTCGGGGTCGATCATCCCTGTTGGCTGCTTCACGAAGTCGGGGTCTGCGACGTACTGATTGCGGTCGGCAAAGGCGAGCCTTCCGGCCTCGGCAAAGACATGCGCCCCTTCGGCTTGTGGGGTCGCATCGGCCGAGGCAAAGCGCGGCGCACCCGCCGCGTCATAGAGGCCCAGAATCTGAGCGACCGCGATTGCGCCCGACGAGGGCGCCGGCATGCCGCAGATCGTTCGGCCGCGAAAGCTCGAGCACAGCGGCGTGCGGACCTTCGGCTGATAAAAGGCCAGGTCGCGTTCATCGAGCAGCCCCGGGTTGATCGGATGCGAGCGAACCGCCGCGACAATGTCGCGCGCAATCGGACCGGTGTGCAGCGCAAGGCTGCCGCGTCGGGCGATCTGCGTGAGCGTATCGGCCAACTCGGGGTTTTTCAGGCGATGGCCGACCGGCCAGGGCGTGCCGTTCGCATCATAGAAATAGCGGGCGGCAGACGGGTCACGTCTGAGGTGGGGCTCGATGGCAAGCAGCCGGTTCAGTCGCGCACTGACCTCGAAGCCCTGGTCAGCCAGCCTGATCGCCGGCTCGAAGAGCATCGCCCAGGGCAGGCGACCATGCTGCACATGAGCCGCCTCGAGCATTCGCAGCACGCCTGGCGTGCCGACCGATCGGCCACCGACCACCGCATCGAAGAAGGCCAGCGGCTTGCCGTCGGGGCCTTCGAAGAGCTTTTCGGTAGCGGCTGCCGGGGCGGTTTCGCGGCCATCCCAGGCCTGCACAGCACGGGTTCTCGCGTCGTAGTGCATCAGAAAGGCGCCTCCGCCGATGCCCGAGGACTGCGGCTCGGTGAGCGTCAGCATCATCTGCGCGGCAATCGCGGCATCGAGCGCCGAACCGCCGCGCTCAAGCATCATGAAGGCGGCTCGCGTGGCATGCGGGTTGGCGGTGGCGGCCATCATGTGGCTGCCACGCACCAGCGACCGCGCGGTCTGCCCGCTGGCGGCCTCGGGTTGGGTTGGGGCGGTCTGCGCAAGCGCAGTGCCGAGCATCAGACCGAAGATCGCAGCAGTCAGGGCTCGCAGCAGGTGGTGCGTGATCTGCGTCACAGGTATCGAATCGCGGTGCTTCAAGGGCACGTCTCCAGAAAGGTCATGGCTGGACGCTCATGGCTGGACTCATCTCTGCGGTGTGTCCGGGCAGGTCGATCGACCAGTGCAATCGATTAAGTCGATCAACTAAGGCGAACCGACTGCGGCCTGTTCCGCGGCAAGGGAGCCCGTTACTATACGTCGATGAATTCATCGCCTTCTTCCGTTATCGCCGCGGGCCTGGCCCAATCCCCCGCCATGCAACCCGGCACGGTCAGCCCCGGAATCCGCGCCGCGGTGTCCGCGCAGGCCCAGGGTGGGCTCTCCAGTCGGGACCTGCTCGAATCTGCCCGTGCAGCGCATGAAGCGCATCGCGATCTGAATGCGATTGCCTGGGTCGATTTCGATGCGGCGGCACGCGATGCCGATGCGCTCGATGTGCAGCGCCTCGCAGGGTTACCGTTGCGCCCTTTGCATGGCGTGCCGGTGACCATCAAGGATCTCTTCAACGTGACCGGCATGCCGACCGCGGCCGGCACCCGAGCCCGACTGCCCGATTTCGGCGGTGAGGCGCTCGCGGTGAGCCGCTTGCGTGCGGCCGGTGCGCTGGTCTTTGCCAAAACCAACATGCATGAGATCGCGCTGGGCGCCACGGGTGAAAACATCTGGACCGGTGATGTTCTCAACCCCTACGATCCGGCGCGCCAGGCGGGCGGCTCGTCGAGTGGCGCAGGCGTCGCGGTGGCAGTCGGCATCGGCCTGGCCGGCATCGGCAGCGATACCGGCGGGTCGGTGCGCATTCCGGCGGCCTTCTCGGGGGTGGTCGGCTTCAAACCCACCTTCGGCGCGATTCCGCTTGCCGGTGCCTTGCACCTGTCCTGGACCTGCGATCACGCCGGACCGCTCACGCGATCGGTCGATGACGCCGCCCTGATGTTCGAGGCAATGTCGGGCCGACGCACAGCCCATGCACGCGTGGCCCGCAGGCCGCGGCTGGCCGTGCCGGCGCGCTGGCTGGCCGGCCGCCTGCATCCGGCGATGCGGGCGTGGTTCGAGTCCAGGCTCGCAGACTGGCGCGCGCAGGCCGATATCACCGAGGTGGTGACGCCGGTCATGATGGATTCGAGTGCTCAGTACACCGTGATTGCTCGCGCCGAGGCCGCCCATGTTCACCGCGCGGTACTTGCGTCCGGCGGCGAGGGCTTTTCGCCCGGTGTGCTGGCACCGATGCGCCTTGGCGAGCAGGTCGCACTGCGCACCTATCTCGAGGCCCTGCAGTTTCGCGAGGCACTGAGAGTCGAGCTCGATGCGCTGCTGCGTGATCACGACGCGCTGGTGCTGCCGTCATCGGCCGTGCCGCCGCCCTTGCGGGGTCAGACCGAGGTCGAGGTCGAGTCGGGGATGGTGACCGTTCGCGAGGCGGTCCTGGGGCAGACGCTGCCCTTCAGTTTTGCCGGCTTTCCTGCGATCAGTCTGCCGGGGGGCAGCGTTGAGTCGCTGCCCGCAAGCATCCAGCTGGTGGGCGCCCGCGATCGTGATGCAGCCCTGCTCGGGCTGGCTCGATGGATCGAGGGACAGTCTGTCGCCGAATCAGGCCACTGAGGGCCTATCACCGGTTGATCAGTACCGTGCCACCGTGATGGCGCGGCACTGATCAACCGCTGGATTTACGGCTGGGCCGAGATCTCGACCCGGCGGGCTTCGCGCCCACCACCGGCATCGGTCAGGGCCGGCTTCTGAAGCACCAGTCGGTCTTCAGGAACGCCTGCCGATTTCAGCAGGTCGGCCACCGCCATAGCGCGGTTCTTGGCGAGTTCGGCGTTTTGCGCCGCATCGCCGGTCGAATCATGAAAGCCCGAGATCGAGACCTTGCGATCCGGTGCGCCCATGACCCAGGCCACCAGTTTGGCGGATTGCGCAGAGGTATCACCCGGCAGAGCGCTTTCGGCCGTCTCGAAAAACAGGACGACTTTCTCGGGTTGCGCGTTCGCGGCATCCGTGGTGGCCGCGGGCACCGGGACCGAAGTGGCTGCACCGGGTGCGGCGACGACGGTCGGCGCCGGGCCATGGCTGACCTTGACGTCGCCAGGCACCGAGTTGCCGATCACCGGCACCAGCAGCAGCGCCACGATGTTGATGATCTTGATCAGCGGATTGACAGCAGGGCCTGCGGTGTCCTTGTAGGGGTCGCCGACCGTGTCGCCGGTGACCGCTGCCTTGTGGGCTTCGCTGCCCTTGCCGCCGTGATGGCCTTCTTCGATGTACTTCTTGGCATTGTCCCAGGCGCCGCCGCCGGTACACATCGAAATCGCCACAAACAGGCCGGTGACGATGGTGCCCATCAGCAGGCCACCGAGGGCTGCCGGCCCGAGGATCAGACCGACCAGAATCGGCACCACCACCGGCAGCAGCGACGGAACGATCATTTCCTTGATGGCGGCGGTGGTCAACATGTCGACCGCGCGGCCGTATTCCGGCTGGGCCGTGCCTTCCATGATCCCCTTGATTTCGCGGAACTGGCGGCGAACCTCGACCACCACCGAACCGGCAGCACGGCCAACCGCTTCCATTGCCATCGCGCCGAACAGATAGGGCACCAGGCCGCCGATGAACAGGCCAACGATGACCATGTGGTTCGACAGATCGAAGCTGACCGCCTTGCCGGCCGACTCGAGCGCGTGGGTGTAGTCGGCAAACAAGACGAGCGCTGCCAGGCCGGCAGAACCGATCGCATAGCCCTTGGTCACCGCCTTGGTGGTGTTGCCGACCGCATCGAGCGGGTCGGTGATCGCACGCACCGACTCGGGCATGCCGGCCATCTCGGCGATGCCGCCGGCGTTGTCGGTGATCGGGCCGTAGGCGTCGAGTGCGACGATGATGCCGGCCATCGACAGCATCGAGGTCGCGGCGATCGCGATGCCGTACAGGCCTGCGAGCGAGTAGGAGGCGATGATCGCGCCGCAGACCATCAGCACCGGCCAGGCGGTCGACTTCATCGACACCGCAAGACCCGCAATGATGTTGGTGCCGTGACCGGTTTCGGAAGCTGCCGCCACATAGCGCACCGGCTTGTATTCGGTGCCGGTGTAGTACTCGGTGATGACCACCAGCAGCGCGGTCAGAACCAGGCCGACCACCGCCGACAGATAGACCTTCATCGCAGCGCCGGTACCGCCAAGCGCGTTGTCCGGGATCATCCAGGAGGTGATCGGATAGAAGGCGATCAGGGCGAGCACGCCCGCGACGATCAGACCGCGATAGAGCGCGTTCATGATCTTCTTGCCCGGTTCGGCTTTCACGAAAGCGCAGCCGATGATCGACGCGATGATTGCGAATCCGCCCAGAACCAGCGGATAGGTCGCTGCGGCCATTGGTGCGTTGGTGAGCAGCAGTGCGCCCAGCAGCATCGTGGCAATCAGGGTCACCGCGTAGGTCTCGAACAGGTCG
>CAIKZV010000427.1 GCA_903831925.1 uncultured Burkholderiales bacterium | reverse complement strand
GCTCGGCTGAGCGGCGCAGTTGACCGACGGTGCGTCCGTCATGGCCGGTGCCGGGCTGACGGTGGGCGGTGCGGGTTGAACCTGCGCCGCGGCCTGTGCCGGCAGCAACACTGCGCCTGCGATCAGAAGCGTCAGGACAAGCGCCGTCGTGCGAACTGATGCCTTCACATCAACCAATGCGCGAACCAATGGTGTCATCATCCTTGGGATCAGGATCGGGAAAAAAGTCGAGGATGGCGTCGCATTCTTTCAAAGCCCTTGCAGTGACCCCGTCCATCCGACCAACCGTTGTCAGCGCCCCATGAAACTGCTGCTTGCCGAAGATGATCCCCAGATCGCCAACGCGGTGCTGCGCGCGCTGTCGCGTGCCGGCGTACAGGCCGACTGGGTGACGCGTGGCGACGACGCTGACGATGCCCTCAAAGCCGCCGGTTTCGATCTGGCGGTGCTCGACATCGGACTGCCCGGACGCGATGGCATCGAGGTCCTGCGGCGCCTGCGCGAGCGCGGCAGCGATCTGCCGGTGCTGCTGCTGACTGCCCGCGACGATGTCCGTGACCGCGTGCTTGGGCTGGATGCCGGCGCTGATGATTACCTGGTCAAGCCCTTTGACATGGTCGAGCTCGAAGCCCGGATCCGCGCCTTGCTGCGCCGCGGCAAACCGGTGGCAGCGGCATCGCGCATCGTGCGTTTCGGGCGCCTGAGTCTGCATGCCGATGAGCCTGGGGTCAGGCTCGATGACCAGATGCTCGAACTGTCGCCGCGCGAGGCCGGCGTCCTGTCGGTGCTGCTGCGTCGGGCCGGGCGGGTGATCAGCAAGTCGGCGGTCCTGCAGGAGCTTGCTGCCGCCGACACCTCGGCGATGGATCTGTCCGATGCCACGGTCGAGGTCATCGTCCACCGGCTGCGCCGCAAGCTCGAGTCCACCGGCGCCGAGGTGCACACCGTTCGCGGTTTCGGCTATTTGCTCAGGCAACGCGATGGCTGACACTCACGCTCCCGAAGTCGGTGCGGTCAAGCGACCGGCGATCAGCCTGCGCTCGCAGCTGCTCACCCGGCTGCTGCCGCCGCTGCTCGCACTCTTTGCGGTCTCGGGCACCTTTTCGTTTCTGGGTGCGAGCCATTACGCCGATCTGGTCCACGACCGCTGGCTGGTTGATTCTGCCGAAGCGCTCGCGCAGCGGGTGACGCTGTCGCGGGGCACGCCCTCGCTCGATCTGCCTGAAGCCGCCCGCCAGATCCTGCAGTGGGATACCGACGACACGACCTGGTATGAGGTGCGAGGACTTCGCTCCGGCCATATCGCCGGCTATCCCCTGGTGCCGGCTGCGCCCTCGACCGGAGTGCAGCGTTTGCGGCAGGCATCGATGTACCCAGGCTGGATTTCGGGGGCAAGGGTTCGCGTGGCAAGCGTGCCGCTGAAACTCGCGGGTGTCGACGAGCCGATCGAGGTCAGGGTGGCCGAGACTCTGCGCAAACGCCAGTCGCTGGCCGCCGAACTGCTGTTGAGCGTGCTGCTGCCGCAGATCGCGCTGGTGTTGGTAGCCGGCGCAGTGATCTGGTATTCGCTGCGCCGCGCGCTGTCGCCGATCGGCCAGCTTGCGCAGGCGCTCGAGGTTCAGACCCATCATTCGCTTGAACCGATCGACGACCGCGCCCTGCCGGCCGAGGTGGCACCCCTGACCCAGGCCATGAACGATCTCCTGCTCCGGCTGCGTGATGCGCTGGCCGCGCAGCGCCACTTCATCGCCGATGCCGCCCATCAGCTTCGTACACCACTCACCGCACTCAAACTGCATGCCGACGAGGCCGCGCGCGAGTCCGATCCGCAACGACTTCGTCCGCTGGTGATCGAGGTGCAGCGGGCCGCCGACCGCGCGGTGCGCCTGTCCAGCCAATTGCTCACGCTGGCGCGCGCCGAGCCGAGCGCGCGGGTCGGCGAGCCGGTGCGATTCGATCTTCGTGCCACGGTCTTCGATGCGGCCAGCCGGTGGGTGCCGCAAGCGCTTGCCGCCGATATCGATATCGGCTTTCTGGGCGGCCCGCAGGAGGGCGGCGAACCGATCACCGTCAGCGGCGACCCGGATCTCTTTGCCGAGGCCATCCACAATCTGCTCGACAACGCGATCAAGTACGCCGGACGCGGTGCGCGCCTGACGCTGAGTGTGGCGCTCAATGTGGCGATGAGCGGCCAGCACACTGCCCAGGTCCGCATCGACGATAACGGCCCGGGCATTCCCCGTCAGGATCGACGCCGCGTGCTCGAGCGTTTCAATCGCGGGCGCGCCACCGACGATGCCGCCGACCGCTCGCCCGGCATCGGGCTGGGTCTGGCGATCGTGGCCGAGATCGTGCGGGCCCACGACGGTTCGGTGAGCATCGTGACCGGATCGAGCGGCAAGGGCGTGTGCGTGGTCATTGATCTGCCGCTGGCAGACCTCACATGACCGCGCCGAGATACCAGGGCACGAACTCCTCCTGACCCATGCCGAGGGCCTCGCTGCGACTGGCTTGCCCCGAGGCCACGCGCAGCATCGTCTCGAAAATTTCGCGGCCTTTTTCCTGGACGGTGACCGTGCCGTCGATGATCCCGCCGCAGTTGATGTCCATATCGTCCGACATCCGCTCATAGAGCACGGTGTTGGTGGCGAGCTTGATCGACGGGCTCGGCCGGCAGCCATAGACCGAGCCGCGCCCGGTGGTGAAACACACCAGATTTGCGCCGCCTGCGACCTGGCCGGTGGCCGACACCGGGTCGTAGCCCGGGGTGTCCATGTAGACGAAGCCCTTGGCACTGACCGCTTCGGCATACTCGAACACGTCGACCAGATTGGTGGTGCCGCCCTTGGCTACCGCGCCCAGCGATTTTTCAAGGATGGTGGTCAGACCGCCCGCCTTGTTGCCCGGCGTGGGATTGTTGTCCATGCTGCCTTCGTTGCGCTGGCAATAGGACTCCCACCAGCGGATGCGCGCGATCAGCTTGTCGGCCACCGCCTGCGACACCGCGCGTCGGGTGAGCAGGTGTTCGGCGCCATAGATTTCAGGGGTTTCCGACAGGATCACCGTGCCGCCGTGAGCCACCAGCAGGTCACAGGCCGCGCCAAGCGCCGGGTTGGCGGTAATGCCCGAGTAGCCGTCCGATCCGCCGCATTGCAGCCCGATGGTGAGATGGCTCGCAGGCACCCGCGTGCGCTGCAGGGCATTGGCCTGCGGCAGCATCGATTCGACCGCAGCGATGGCCGCCGCCACCGTCTTGCGCGTGCCGCCTTCGGTCTGGATCACCAGGGGCTTGAGCAGTGGCGATTCGTCGAGCTGCTGCGCGGCAAAGAGCGCATCCATCTGATTGGCTTCGCAGCCCAGTCCGATGATCACCACGCCTGCGAAATTGGCATGCCGCACATAGCCGGCAATGGTTCGGCGCAGCAGATCCATGCCCTTGCCGTTGGAGTCCATGCCGCAACCCACGCTGTGGGTAATCGGCACGATGCCGTCGACATTAGGCCAGGCCGCGAGCCGCTCGGGCGTGAAATGCGCTGCCACGAATTTGGAGACGCTCGCCGAGCAGTTCACGGTCGAGATCACGCCGATGTAGTTGCGCGTCGCGACCCGTCCATCGGGGCGCAGATAGCCCATGAAAGTGGCCGGTTCGCTAACGGTCGGGGTGGGCTTCACATCGACACCCACCGCATAGTCGCGCTCGAAGGTCTCGAAGGCGAGGTTGTGGGTATGCACATGCTGGCCGGCGGCAATGTCGTCGATCGCAAAGCCGATGATCTGCCCGTAGCGTCGCACCGGCTCGCCGCGGGCGACCGCGCGGGTGGCCAGCTTGTGCCCGGCCGCAATGGCGTCGATGCACACCAGATTTTCGTCGGCCACACGTGCGCCGGCCGCGAGCGGGCGAGCGGCGATGACGACGTCATCGCTCGGATGAAGACGCAGCACCGGTTTGCGGATAAGTGAAAGGGTGGTCATGGCGGCGGGCGTGTCGACGGAGATGGCCTCACGTTAACATCGCCGGACACATCCATTTCGAGGAAGACACGCCATGGAACTCCCGATCAATGCCTTCAAGCATGCGCTGGCCGCCGGCAAACCGCAGATCGGCCTGTGGTCGAGCCTGTCATCGCATCTCACGGTCGAGCTGATCGCAGGGGCCGGATTCGACTGGATCCTGCTCGACATGGAGCATGCGCCCAATGACCTCGAGTCGATTCATAACCAACAGCAGGCGGTGGCGGCCTATC
>CAIKZV010000426.1 GCA_903831925.1 uncultured Burkholderiales bacterium | reverse complement strand
GGAGCCTTTCGATCTGGAATGCTTCCATTCGGTGGGCATCGATCCGCTGCGAAAGCGTTTCGTGGTCATCAAGAGTCGGGTGCACTGGCGCGCCGGCTTGGGGCATCTGGCAAGCGAGGTGGTCGAATGCGCGAGCCCCGGCGTCACGACCTCCGACTATTCGCTGCTGAAATTCGAGCGGGTGCGTCGGCCGGTCTTTCCGCTCGATCAGATCTGAAAAAGCGTTCAACAAGCTGACAGGAACCCGGGGGGAGAGGCAGGCATGCAGGCAGGCAGTCATGAGTTTCTGGCCCAGGATCGCGTCATCCGGGGCAAACCGGCCGCGCAGGCGGTGGTTGAAGACGCCGATCGTCGCGGTGCGAAGCGGGTGTTCATCGTCACCTCGCGCACGCTCAATCGCACGACTGATGCGGTCGCGGGCATTGCGGCCGCCCTTGGTACGCGACATGTCGGCACCTTCGACGAGTGCGTCGAGCACACACCGCGCGCGAGCGTGATTGCAGCCGCAGACGCCGCCCGCGCGGTCTCGCCGGATCTGGTGGTCACGGTGGGTGGCGGCACCGCGATCGACACCGTCAAGGTCATGCTGATTGCACTCGCCCATGACGTGCGCACCGTCGAGGGGCTGGACGACTGGCGCCTGAAGGTCAACCCCGACGGATCACGCCATGTGCCGGCGATCAAGGCGGCGCCGTGTCGTCAGATCGTGGTGAGCACGACCCTGGGTGCTGCCGAGTTCTCGGACCTCGGCGGGTGCACCGACCCGGTCAGGAAAGTCAAAGACGCCTATTCGGCGAAATTCATCGGTGCGGCCAGCGTGATTCTCGATCCGGCGATCACGCTGCACACACCGTCCTGGTTGTGGCTGTCCACCGCAGTGCGCGGTGTTGACCATGCGGTCGAAGGCCTGTGTTCGGTGACGCCCTCGCCGCTGATCGATGCCACCTCGCTGCAGGCACTGCATCTTTTCGGCACGGCACTGCCGATCCTCGGTGCTCGCCCCGACGACCTCGATGCCAGGCTGCAGTGCCTGCAGGCCGCCTGGATGGCGGGCTTCGGGATCATGCGTGTGCCTTACGGCGCAAGCCACGGCATCGGCCACAGCCTCGGGGCGGTCACCGGCATCAGTCACGGCTATACCTCCTGCATCATGCTGCCCCATGTGATGCGCTTCAACCGGTCACATACCGGCGCTCAGCAGGCACGCATTGCTCAGGCGATGGGGGCGGCTGATGGCGATGCCGCCAATGCGGTCGCTGCACTGATTGCCGGGCTTGGCATGCCGACCCGCTTGCGCGATCAGGGGGTCACCCGCGATCAGTTCGAGGCGATTGCGCGCGGTGCGATGGAAAACATGTGGGTTCGCAGCAATCCCCGTCCGGTCACCTCGCCGCAGGATGTGATCGGTCTGCTCGAGGCTGCGTTCTGAGCGGGCAGCGTCCGAAAGAAGGTCGCGTGCTCTTCTGGATGTGCGCGATCATCTTCTTCAATCAGTTCGGATTCGGCGCAGTGGTGCCGGTGCTGCCGCTCTACGCCAAGTCCTTCGATGTCTCGATTTCGGCGATCGGCGCCACCATCGCGGTGTTCGGCGGCGCACGCTTTCTCTCGGCGGTGCCGGCCGGGCAGATGGCCGATCGGGTCGGGCGGCGCCCGGCGCTCGCGCTCGGCGGCCTGATGGGCGTGCTCGGCAATCTCGGGTCGGGCTATGCCGGCACCTTCATCGAGTTTTTGCTGGCCCGCTTCATTGCCGGCCTGGGCGGCGGCATCGTGCTGACTGTTGGCGTGGTGGTGCTGGCCGACATCAGTACGCCCGAGCGGCGCGGTCGCATGATGGCGATCTATCAGGGATGCTTCCTGTTTGCCGTCGGCGTGGGGCCGTATCCGGGCGGGTTGCTGGCTGAGCACTATGGTCTGGCGATGCCCTTTCTGGCCAATGCCGCCGCGGCAGCGCTGGTGGGCGTGATTGCCTGGTTTGCGGTGCCTGAGACGCGCGATTTTGCCGCGCAACGCGACGGCACGTCGGCCCGACCGCTTGCCTTGCCGCTGAAGGAGCAGATGTCGGTGATGTTCGGCAAGACCGGCTTCATGCTGGTCTGCCTGATGGGATTCACGCATGCGACGGTGCGCACCGGCGGCCTCTTCAATGTCGTGCCCCTGGTGGCCTCGGGTGGCATGGGTTTGACTGCTGGGCAGATCGGCAGCGGTTTTGCCCTCGGCAGTCTCTTCGGGCTTGCCGCGACCTATCCGGCCGGCATGGTGGCCGACCGCTTTGGGCGCAAGCCGCTGATCGTCTATGCGGGTGTTCTCACCGGCGTGTCCTTTTTTGGCTTCTGGTATGCCACCGCCTATCCGAGCTTCCTGGTGGCCTGCGTGGTATGGGGTATCGCCTCGGCAGTCACCGGGGCGGCGCCTTCGGCCTACGCCGCCGACAATGCGCCACCGGGTATGAATGCGACCGCGATGAGCATCTATCGGGCGCTGTCGGACGCCGGCTACGTGGTCGGACCGATCGGCCTGGGACTGTTATGCGACCTGCAGGGCGCCGACGCCGCGCTGATTTTCTGCGCGGTGGCGATCTCGGTGATTGCGCTGG
>CAIKZV010000425.1 GCA_903831925.1 uncultured Burkholderiales bacterium | reverse complement strand
GACCCCTTCCTGATGCTCGACGCCTTTCACAGCGACAACCCTGACGACTATCTGGCCGGGTTTCCCGATCATCCTCACCGCGGATTCGAGACCGTTACCTTCATGATCGAAGGCCGGATGCGTCATCGCGACAGTGCCGGCAACGAAGGCCTGATCGAAAACGGCGGCGTGCAATGGATGACCGCCGGGCGCGGTGTGATTCATTCCGAGTTGCCCGAACAGCGCGATGGCCTGATGGAGGGCTTTCAGCTCTGGCTCAACCTGCCGGCCGGCGACAAGATGCGCCCGCCCTGGTATCGCGATTTCACCGCTGCCGACCTGCCGGTCTTCAGGACCGATGCAGGCGTACGGGTGGTCGTGATTGCCGGTCGCAGCCATGGCATCGACGGTGCGGTGCTGCGCGCCGGCACCGAGCCGCTCTACCTCGACCTCGAGATGCCCGCAGGCAGCCTGTTCACGCAGTCGCTGCCGGCCTCGCGCAATGCTTTCGTCTATGTCTATCGCGGTGCACTCGAGATTGAAGGCACGACCGTGCCCGCCGGCCGCATGGCGATTCTGGCCAATACCGCCGATACCGATGGCGCGGCGATGCGTGCGACCGAGAATGCACGCTTGCTGCTGATTGCCGGTGAGCCCTTGCGCGAGCCGATCGTTCAGTACGGTCCCTTCGTGATGAACACCACCGACCAGATCCGCCAGGCGGTCGCCGATTTCCAGGCCGGTCGGCTCGCCTGAAACCAGGCTGCGTGCCTATAATCCCGCTGCCCGGGCCGACAGGCTCACTTATCGTTGGAGTTCGTCCATGTCATCACGTCGTGAATTTGTTGTTCAGTTCGGCTTGGGTTGCGCTGCGCTCGCCGCCGGTACCGCCGTCAACGCCCAGCCTGCCATGGTCAAGGAATCCGATGCGATCGCCACAAGCCTTGGCTACAAGGAAAAGGCGTCCACCTCCAAAGATCCGAAATACAAGGCCGGCGCAATGTGCAGCAACTGCGCGCTCTATCAGGGCAAGGCAGGCGATGCCTCCGGTGCTTGCCCCCTGTTTGCCGGCAAGGTCGTGGCCGCGGGCGGATGGTGCACGGCGCACGCGAACAAGTCCTGATCGCTTGATCCGATAAGAAAGGGCGCCGGCGGCCTGAGCCCCGGCGCCCTTTCTTTTTGTGCGTTTGTGCGAACGATCCGTGAGCGTGTGCGCGAAGCTTCTTGAGCGTGTGCGCGAAGCTTCGATCAGGCCCGGGTGATTCTCAGTCCGGCATCGACCAGCAGGACTTCACCGGTGGTCTTGGTCGCTTCCACACCGAGATACCAGGCGGTTGTGGCGATGTCTTCCGGGTCGATGACCTGGGCCAGCGCCGACCGTGACTTGTATGACTTCACCGAGGCATCGAAGCGATCGGCGCCCAGGCCGGTGCGCAGCCAGGCCGAATCGACCAGGCCCGGTGCGATCGCGTTGACCCTGACATCCGGCCCCAGCGCGCGGGCCAGGCCGAAGGTCATGGCGTTCAGGGCTCCCTTCGATGCCATATAGGCGATCGACGAGCCGGTGCCCATCATCGAGGCGATCGAGGACACATTGACCACGCCGGTCACCGGATGGCGCTTGAGCAGCGGCAGCAGCGCGCGGGTCATCTGATAGGCGCCAATCACATTGACGTCGTAGATCGAGTGGAAGTCTTCGGCCGACAGGCCATCGAGGTTCTTGATATCGACAAAGCGCGTGGTGCCGGCATTGTTGACCAGCACATCGGCCCGGCCCCAGCGCTTTTCGACTTCGGCAGCCAGCGCGCGGCAGGCATCGTCGCTCGCGACATTGCACTTGATCACCATGGTTTCGGCACCCAGCGCCTGACAGGCGTCAGCCACTTCCTGTGCCGGAGCCGGGTCGCGCGAATAGTTGATCACCACGCGCCAGCCTTTGCTCGCAAACAGGCGGGCGGTGGCCGCGCCGATACCGGCTGACGAACCGGTCACAACACAAACCCTCGGATCACTCATTGTTCAATTCCTTATGGCGGCCGGTGCAAGGCACTGGCGAAGTCTGGTGGGGTGGCGGCCAAGCGTGTGGCTGATCGGGATAAATTGCAAGAATTCGAATCGGTTCTGAACCGAGCCTCACTCGTGTAATCATTTGTGAACCCCTGTTTTGTGTCCTGTTGAAATCGGTCGGATCATGAGCCTGTCCATCTCGGTATTGGTGTCGGTCTACAAGAAGCGCGAAAACCTCGAGCTGATTCTTGAGGCCTTCAATCGGCAGACCGATACCGATTTTGAAGTCGTCGTGTGTGAAGACGATCAGGACACATCGATCAGCGACTGCGTCATCAGTTGGCATAACCGGGCAAAGTTTGTCATCAGGCACGTCTCGCAGCCGGATGTGGGCTTTCGCAAGAACAGGGCATTGAACGCAGGCATCCGTGTTGCGCAGGGTGACTTCATTGTTTTCATCGACGGCGACTGCATTCCCCATCGTCGGTTCATCGAGTCCTATCGACGCCATGCGTCCCCCGGCGTGGCGCTGCATGGCCGTCGCGTGATGCTGTCGACCTCGATCAGCCGCAGGCTGCTAGAAGGTGCCTGCGCGAACCCGCCTTCGCTGCTCGATATCGTGCTGTCGGGCTCAAAGAAGATCGAGTGCGCGCTCTATCTGCCGTGGCTTCAGAAGAAGCCTCGCGAGTCGGCGATCTGGGGATGCAACTGGGGCATCATGAAATCCCACCTTCTCGAACTCAACGGATTCGATGAAGACTATGTGCGGGCCGGGATCGGCGAGGACACCGATATCGAGTGGCGACTGCTCAAGCACGGCATCGCATTGCGCAATGTGAAGCACGCCTGCCTGCTCTACCACCTGCACCATCGCCAGTTCTATTCGGAAGCCGAGGTGGAGATCAACATTGGTCTGATGAAGGCCAAGGTGGCGCAGGGCGACATCCGATGTCTGAACGGACTCGACACGTCGAGAGCAGGCGACCGAATCGCGGTCTGAGGCGGTGCTCAGAGTGATCGATCTGTGTTGCGGGTCAGCCTGCTCAGGCCGACTTGGCCAGCCTGAATCCGATATGCGACATCGGGTTGAAGGGATCGGTGCCGCGACGGGCGCTTGGCCGATACGACATGCAGTAGTCCTCGTTACACAGGAATGATCCGCCGCGGATCACGCGTTTGGGCGCGTTCGGCGGCACGCCCGGGTCGGCCGGATCGAAGGAATCCTGCGGCCCCTTCGGATCGGCGATCGGTCGCTTGCCCGAGTTGCTCGCCTGCTGCGTGAAGTAATCGGCGCGATACCAGTCGGCCACCCATTGCCAGGCATTGCCGGTCATATCGAAAAGGCCGTAGCCGTTCTGGGGAAAGGTCGCCACCGGTGTGGTGCCGGTGGCGCCGCCTGCCTTGGCACTGATTACTGGAAAAGGCTTGGCCTTCACATCCCAGATATTGGCCAGCATCTTGCCCTCGGGCTCGAACTGATCGCCCCAGGCATAGGTGGCCTGATCGAGGCCGCCACGCGCGGCAAACTCCCATTCGGCTTCGGTCGGCAGCCGCTTGCCGGCCCATTTGGCGTACGCCAGCGCGTCTTCGAAACTCACCTGCACGACCGGGTGGTCGCCTTTGCCGTTGATGTTGCTGTCGGGGCCGAAGGGATGCTGCCAGTTGGCGCCGGGCACATAGGCCCACCACTGCGAATAGTCATCGAGCCTGACCGGACGACTGGTGCCGGTGAAGACCATGGCGCCCGGCACCAGTGCCGATGCCGGCGGCCGTGGTGTGCCCGGGGGCAGTTGCACCTTCAGGGTTTCCCAGTCGGGTGCCTTTTCTGCGGTCGTGCGATAGGCCGTGGCCTTGATGAATTCTGCAAACTGGTCGTTGGTGACATGGGTGGTGTCCATCCAGAAGCCGGTGACTGTCACCCGGTGCGTCGGCCGTTCATTGGCCTGGGCAAGCTTGTGATCGCTGCCCATCAGGAATTCGCCGCCGGGCACCCAGGCCATGCCTTTCGGGCCATCGGTGCCATTGCCCAGACGCGCCACCGGTTTGGTGGCTGCGGGCTTTG
>CAIKZV010000424.1 GCA_903831925.1 uncultured Burkholderiales bacterium | reverse complement strand
CTGGCGCTTGTCGGCCTGTGCGAGATCATTGGCCTGCACTTCGACGGCACCTCGCAGGGCCGCGATTTCCTGGCGTATCGCGCCGAGCTGGTTTTGCAGATCGAGCTGACCGCGACTGCCCTGCTCCATGCGTTCGAGCCGGGCCTGCAGATCATCGAGGCGACGGGTGAGGTCGCGCTGCATCAGGTCGAGTTTGCCGCGCAGATCGAGAATCGCGCGGCGAGCTTCGTCATCGGAAAAGAGCTGCGCCTGCACCGGCTGGGCGAGCGTCACGATCAGCGCGGCGGACAGCCACGCTGCACGGGCGACGCGGCCAGCCATCCGCGGCACACTGCTGTCAGCCACGTTGGCCGCCGTGGGGCCTGATCCGGGGACTAAGGGGCGCATTGCCGTCGCGTTCGGGAGCGTGGTCACTGGTAGACCAGATCGGCGCGACGGTTCTCGGCTTGCGCCGCCTCGTCATTGCCGCTGCGGGCCTTTTCCTCGCCCAGGCTCACCGCCTCGAGTTGCGATTCGGACACGCCCAGGGCGATCAGCGCCCGGCGGACCGCCTCGGCGCGCTTCTGTCCGAGCGCGAGGTTGTATTCGCGGCTGCCGCGCTCGTCGGTATTGCCCTGGATCACGGCCTTTTTGGCTCGGTTGGCGGTCAGGTATTTCGCATGAGCCTCGAGGGTCGAGCGGTACTCGTCCTTGATGGCGAAGCTGTCGAAATCGAAATAGATGCTGCGCTTGGCCAGCGGGCTGTTCGGGTCCTTGAGCGGGTCCTTGGCATCGATCGTGATCGGCGTGATCGGCCGCGAGCTGCCGGCAGGATTGCTCGACGCGCCGCCCGCGCCCGCGGCGGCGCTGGCGTCGGCGGGCACATTGGAGCGGTCTTCGATCGGCGCCGGGTCATCGAGTTTGACCGATGAACTGCAGGCGGCGAGCGACAGTGACGCGGCGGTCGCTGCGATCAGATAAATCAAACGTTTGTTCATGTTAATGCTCCGTTGAGCGCCGGCACCTGGCCGGCACAGTGGCCATCACTTGGCGAAGGGGCCCCAGGCGGGCTCGCGGATATCGCCTCGACTCGAACTCAATCTTTGCTTGATGCGGCCATCGACCGAGACCGCCATCAGGTTCTCGCGCCCGCCCGAGCGGGTGGCGTACATGATCCAGCGGCCGTTGGGGGCAAAGCTCGGTGACTCTTCCTGCCCGCCGTCGGTCAGGACGGTCTCGTTGCTGCCGGCCAGGTCCTTGATCGCCACGTAGTAGCGCCCTTCGCGCCTCGTGATGAAGGCAAGCTGGCGGCCATCGGGACTGATCCGGGGGCTGACGTTGTAGGTGGCCCCGAAGGTCTGTCGGGTCGCGTCGCCGCCTGCAGCCGGCATGCGGTAGATCTGCGGCGAGCCGCCGCGATCGGAGGTGAAATAGATGAACTTGCCGTCGGCCGAGAAAGCCGGTTCGGTGTCGATGGCACTCGAACTGGTGATTCGCCGCGGCGTCCCGGCCTCGGTGGCACTGATGAGATAGATCTGCGACATGCCGTCGAGCGTGAGCGCCACCGCCAGCGATCGGCCGTCGGGTGACCAGGCCGGCGCGCTGTTGCTGCCCTTGAAGTTGGCCACTGCCACGCGCTGCCCGGTGGCAAGCGTGTGGACATAGACCACCGGCTTTTTGGCTTCGAAGGAGACATAGGCCAGACGGGTGCCGTCGGGCGACCAGGACGGCGAGATGATCGGTTCGGGCGAATTGAGCGGCGACTGAATATTTTCGCCGTCCCAGTCGGCGATATTGAGCCGGAACCGTCCGGCCTGACGTGTGATGAAGGCGATGCGGGTGGAGAAGACGCCGCGCTCGCCGGTGAGCTTCTGATAGATCGCATCGGCAATGCGATGCCCGGCAAGGCGTAAATCGGCTTCGGGGGTGATCAGTGATTCACCGGCCAGGGTCGATTGCCTGGCGACGTCGTAAAGCCGATATCGCACGTCGTATCGGCCGTCGCTCAGCTTGTTGGCCGAGCCGCCGACGAAGGCGTCGGCGCCGCTGCTTCGCAGGCTGGGGTAATCGGGCGACGCCGATTCGCTCACGGTCTGCTGCGGGTCGATCACCCTGAAGGCGCCGCTGCTGCCGAGGTCGCTTCGTATCACGTTGGCGACTTCCTGCGCCACGCGACTTTCGGTGGCGAAATCGGCAATCGAGATCGGCAGCTGGGTGGCGCCCACGCCCGACACATCGATGCGCATCTGCGCGGCGCATGGGGCGCTCAGCAGCATCATCATCAGGATCGGCAGCGTCGCGAGGGTGGTGATGAGGTGTTTCATGGCGGGCTGATTATATCGGGCGGACTGAAGACGGCTGCGCCGCGGCGAGTGTGAGGCTTGAGGCGCATCAGCGTTCATCGCGCGGCCCGCGGGTGATTTCGATGACTGACTGGCAGGCGCTGCCGCCTGGTCTGGGGAAGGGATCGGTGCGTTCGATGCCGCGTTCGGCTGCCTGATCCCAGGCGCTCACCCCGCTGGACTTTTGCAGTTTCACCGAGATCAGGCTGCAGTCGGGGCGCAACTGCACCAGAAAGATCGCGCGCGGATTGCCTTCGAGGTCGGTCGCGGCCTGGAAGACGGTGTTGCTTCGGATGGCTGCAGCCACCTGAGCGGCATAGCCGGCATCGGCGCGTCCGCTCTGTGCACCCTTGGCGGCGGCGTCGCTCGGGATGCCTGCGTTGCCGGCCTGGTTCTGCAGCCGGCGGATATCTTCCGCGCGGCGCGCTTCGCTGGCCTGCGCGTCGCGCCGAGCCTGCTCTTCCTTGCGGCGGCGTTCTTCGGCACGCTTGTCGTCGGCCTCGCGTCGGGCCTGATCTTCCTGGCGCTTCTTTGCCTGAGCGGCATCTGCCGCCTCCTTGCGGGCGGCGTCCTTTCGCTCGGCCTCTTTGCGTTCAGTGTCCTTTCGAGCGAGCTCCTTGCGTTCAGCGTCCTTGCGTGCAGCCTCTTTTCGTTCGAGCGCGGCCCGCTCGGCTTCCTTGCGTTCGGCCTCCTTTCGCTTGACCTGCTCGGTGTTGATCTCGGCAGGCTTGGGGGCGGGGGCAGGGGCGGGGGCAGGCTTGACCTCGGGCACCGGCTGGGGCTTGGGCTTGGGCTCGGGTTCCGGTTCGGGCGTCGGCTCGGGCGTCGGTTCTGGTTTGGGTTCCGGCTCGGGCTTGGGTTCGGGAGGACGAGGCGCCGGCACGGGCTTGGGCCCGGCAGACGATGGTGGCACCCACAGTTCGGCCTGGACCGGCTCGTCGCGGCGCGTCTGCCATTTCAAGCCGACAAAGAGCAGGGCAAACAGCAGCAGGTGCACAGCCAGTGCAAAGGCGATTGCACGGCCCAGTCCGCGACCGCCCGCGGGCGGCCTGGCTCGCCCGCCACCGGTCAGCATCGGATTCACTTGCCCTGGCCCTGGCCCTTGACCATCAGCCCGACCCGACCGGTTCCGGCCGCCTTCACATCGTTCATCAGCTCGACGACTTCGCCGTAGGGCACTTTGGTATCAGCCGCGATCAGCACGGCCAGGGTCGAGGGCTCGCCCAGACTGCGCAAGGTCGGGGCGATGTCGCGCCGGCCGATCGGGCGGTCGAACTGCTTGGTCATATTGCGGGTGATGAGCCGGATCTCGCCGCCGGGCGCAAGGCGGATCTCGACCAGCGCATCGGGCGGCGCCGAACTCTGTCCGGCCGCAGGCAGCTCGATCTGACCTGGCGGCGCAAGGGGTGCGGTCACCATGAAGATCACCAGCAGCACCATCATCACGTCGATGTAGGGAACGACGTTGATGTCGGCAACCAGTCGGCGCTTGCCGCTGCGACGCATTGAGGAGACGGTGGACATCGTGTGGCCCCGGCGCTGGTTCAGCGCGCCTGGCGCTGAAGGATGTTCGAGAATTCTTCCACGAAGGTATCGAAGCGATTCGACATCCGTTCGATGTCATAGGCAAATCGGTTGTAGGCCACCACCGCTGGAATCGCGGCGAAAAGGCCGATCGCGGTGGCCACCAGCGCTTCGGCAATGCCGGGGGCCACCGCAGCGAGCGTTGCCTGCTTCACATTGGCCAGCCCGCGAAACGAATTCATGATGCCCCAGACCGTACCGAACAGACCGATATAGGGGCTGACCGAACCGGCAGATGCGAGAAACGCCAGATGCGATTCGAGTGCGTCCATTTCGCGCTGATAGGCCGCCCGCATGGCACGTCGCGAGCCTTCGAGCATCGCGCCGGTATCGACCGGTTTTTGCTGTCGATTCTTGAGGAATTCACGCATCCCGGCCTCGAAGATGCGGGACAGTGGCCCATGGTCGCCGGTCTGTTCGGCGGCTTTGGCGTAGAGCGCATTGAGGTCGCCGCCTCGCCAGAATTCGGCCTCGAAGCGGTCGGTGGCGACGCGCGCTGCGCGGATCTGAAAGTACTTGCGAAAGATCACCGTCCAGGAGGCGATCGAGATGGCCAGCAGACCCGCCATGACCGCCTGCACCAGCAGGCTGGCATTGGTGATCAGGGAAAGAATCGACATGTCGTTGTTCATGGGAGGACTGGCCGCGGTATCAGTTGTCGTGACGAGGGAGGCGAATCAGGCGCCCGCGCGCGGCAGCAGTGTCCAGGCTGCGCCCAGCACGACGGCCGTGCCGACGATGGCCGACGCAACGCGCCAAAGCGCCTGTTGGCGATATTCATCGACATCGAATTTTTCGGCCAGGATCATGCCCATCGCAAAGCCGCCGGCAAGGCCTCCGATGTGCGCGGAATTATCGATGAAGCTCGCAACGAAGCCCATGAAGAGCGAGTAGCCGACGAAGGTGAGCATCGATGAGCGCATCGAGGTGACCAGCCCGGCTGGCAGCTTGTGGGCCTTGGTGTAGACGGCGGCCAGCAGACTGCCGACTACACCGAAGATCGCCCCCGATGCGCCGACCGAGACCGAATGGCTGGCCGAGAAAAAGAGGCTGGTCATCGAGCCCGACAGGCCCGAGACGATAAAGATCAGCAGCAATTGAAAGTTGCCGTAAAAGCGCTCGGCGAGTCGTCCGGTATCCCAGAGCGCCCACATGTTGAAGGCCAGATGAATGATGCCGCCATGCAGAAAAACCGCGGTCAGCAGCCGCCATGGCTGCTGGATCGTGGCGGGCAGGAAGTTGCCGCCCCACATCAGCAGATCGATCGGCCGCGGCGACATCGGCGAGATGCCGCTGGCGACATTGAGCAGCCAGACCAGTACGCACAGCCCGATCAGGGTTGGTGTCACCCAGGTGCGGGGCGTGGCGGCATGCAGCCGGTCGACGAATTCATTGTGGTCGACGGGTGAGTTCATGGTGCTCCGCTGTCGTCAAAAAGATCGGGGGAGGCCAACCGATCGGGTGAGGTGAGTCCGAAGTGGCGCCAGGCGGCCGGTGTGGCGATACGACCGCGCGGCGTACGCTGCAAAAAGCCCTGCTGGATCAGATAGGGCTCGAGCACATCTTCGATGGTGTCGCGCTCTTCGCCGATGGCGGCAGCGACATTGTCGAGACCGACCGGCCCGCCCGAGAATTTCTCGATGACCGCCTGCAGCAGTCGGCGGTCCATGGTGTCGAGTCCGATGGCGTCGACGTCGAGCATGGTGAGCGCGGCATCGGCGACCGGCGCGGTGATGACGCCTTTTGCTTTGACTTCGGCATAGTCGCGAACCCGCCGCAGCAGCCGGTTGGCAATGCGAGGTGTGCCGCGCGAGCGGCGCGCGATCTCGCGCGCGCCCGGCTCATCGATGGGTGCCTTGAGCAGCGAGGCCGAACGGGTGACGATCAGCGTGAGATCGGCCTCGTTGTAGAACTCGAGCCGCGCGACGATGCCGAAGCGGTCGCGCAGCGGATTGGTCAGCATGCCGGCGCGGGTGGTGGCGCCCACCAGCGTGAAGGGCTGCAGGTCGAGCTTGATCGAGCGCGCTGCAGGGCCTTCGCCGATCATGATGTCGATCTGAAAATCTTCGAGCGCCGGATAGAGGATTTCTTCGACGATCGGGCTGAGCCGATGAATCTCGTCGATGAAGAGCACGTCGTTTTTTTCGAGATTGGTAAGCAGCGCAGCAAGATCGCCCGGGCGCTCGAGCACCGGACCCGAGGTCTGGCGCAGATTGACGCCCATTTCTGCGGCCACGATATGGGCCAGCGTGGTCTTGCCCAGACCCGGCGGACCGAAGAGCAGCAGGTGATCGAGCGACTCGCCACGATTGCGTGCGGCGGCCACGAAGATATCGAGCTGCTCGCGGATGCGGGGCTGGCCGACATAGTCGGCGAGTGCCTTGGGGCGAAGTGCCCGCTCGACGGCTTCTTCAGCGGGCGATGCAGGGGCCGGCGCAATCAGCCGGTCGAGCCGGTCGTGTTCGATCATCGGTCCATTCTATCGGACCCTGCGTGCCGACCCTGTTGTCAGCCCGATGGCCGCGTTGATGAATGTGTTCATGACGGTCGTGAGGATCGACCGGTGCGCCACCCGATGCTGCGGATTCAGTTGCGTGCCTTCAGTTGCGTGCAAGAAGCTTGAGCGCCTGCTTGATGCCATCGGAGACGCTCGCGTCCGCTGGCAGCTGCTTGGCGGCGAGTGTCGCTTCGCGCTCGGAGTAGCCGAGCGACAGCAGCGCACGCAGGATATCGCCCGCATGATCGACGCTCGGCGCGCCGCCGCCCGCGCCTTCCAGGGTCGGGCCGAACTTGCCCTTGAGCTCTAGCAGCAGTCGCTCGGCGGTTTTCTTGCCGATGCCTGGCACTTTGACCAGACGCCCCGACTCCTGCAGCGTGATTGCCTGGGCGAGATCCGCAACCGACAGACCGGAGAGCACAGCGAGCGCCATGCGCGGGCCGATGCCCGAGATGCGGATGAGCTCGCGAAACGCCGCGCGCTCGCGCTCGGTGAGAAAGCCATAGAGCAGCTGCGCGTCTTCGCGCACCACCATGTGGGTGAGCAGCACCACCCGATCACCCGCCGGTGGCAGGTCATAGAAGGTGCTCATCGGAACGTCGACCTCATAGCCCACGCCGGCGACATCGATCAGGACCTGTGGCGGCGCCTTCGACAGCAGCACTCCCGACAGTCGCCCGATCATGAGGCCACCAGCCGGCCGCGGCGGATCCGCACGCCGCGGCGTGCGATGGCAAGCGGCGCGCCTGCGCTGGCGATCGATCCGGCCACCAGCGCGCTGGCGAGACGATCGGCATTGGCATGGCAGCTCGCGCAGGCAAGCGCATCGGCGGCATCCTTGGAGGGCGTGCCCGGCAGCGACAGCAATCGCACGACCATGGCCTGAACCTGCTCCTTGGTGGCCCGCCCATAGCCGACTGTGGCCTGCTTGATCTGCAGCGCGGTGTATTCGGCCACTGGCAGCCCGGCGGTGGCGGCTGCGCAGATGGCCGCGCCCCGGGCTTGTCCGAGCAGCAGCGTCGAGTTGGGATTCACGTTGACGAACACCTTTTCGATGGCCGCGGTATCGGGTCGGTATTCGGTGATGACCTCGCGCAACTGCGTGAAGATCGCCGCCAGCCGCATCGGCAGTTCACCGTCGGGCACACGGATCACGCCGCTGGCCACATAGACCAACTGGCCACGATCACGCCGCTCGATCACACCGAACCCGGTCAGACGCAAGCCCGGGTCGATGCCGAGGATTCTCAGGGCGGTCTGCGAGCTCACGACTGTTGCCGCCGCGCCTAGTGGCGAAAGTGCCGCACGCCGGTAAAGACCATGGCCACGCCGCGCTCGTCGGCCGCAGCAATGACTTCGTCGTCGCGCACCGAGCCGCCCGGCTGGATGACCGCGACTGCGCCGGCATCGGCCACCACATCGAGGCCATCGCGAAACGGGAAGAAGGCGTCGGACGCCACCACCGAGCCTGCCAGCGTGAGGCCGGCATGCCCCGCCTTGATCGAGGCGATGCGCGCCGAATCGATGCGGCTCATCTGGCCCGCGCCGACACCAAGCGTCTGGCCGCCCGCGCAAAAGACGATCGCATTGGATTTCACGAATTTGGCGACGCGCCAGGCAAAGAGCAGGTCGCTGAGTTGCGCCTCGGTGGGGACCAGGCGGGTGACCACCTTCAGCTCGGATCGGTCGAGATTGCGTTCGTCGGGCGACTGAACCAGCACACCGGCGCCGACCCGCTTGAGGTCGATGCGGTTTGAATTGCGGGCCAGCGCAATCTCGAGAACTCGTACATTCTGCTTGGCAGCAAACACCTGACGCGCCGCGTCATCGAAGGCCGGCGCGATCACCACTTCGACGAACTGCTTGGCGACAAGCGCCGCGGTCGGACCATCGATCGGATGGTTGAAGGCGATGATGCCTCCAAAAGCCGAGGTCGGATCGGTG
>CAIKZV010000423.1 GCA_903831925.1 uncultured Burkholderiales bacterium | reverse complement strand
GTTGAGCTGATCGTCGTCGGTCACATCGCCGGTAGCAATCAGCCTGATACCGGCCTTGTCGAGTCCACGCTCGCCGAACTGCTTCATGAAAGCCGCGCCCTGGCCGGAGGGCAGAAAGACGAACAGAGCGTCCGGATTGGCGTCGCGCACTTTCTGCAGAACCGGCGCGAAGTCGGGCGCCCGCAGTGGTGTGCGCAGTTTTTCGATCACCTGTCCGCCGTTAAAGAGGATTCGCTCGGCGAAGAACTTTTCGGCGTCGTAGCCCGGCCCGTAATCGGCTACCAGTGAGACGACTTTCTTGATCTTGTTGGCGCTCGCCCATTCGGCGAGTCCGACCGAGACCTGCGGCAGCGTAAAGCTGGTGCGAACCACATAAGGCGACGCTTCGGTGATACTGGAAGTGGCTGCGGCCATCACCACCAGCGCAGTCTTGCTCTGGGTGGCGATCGGTGCGGCGGCCATTGCCGAAGGCGTGATGCCGAAGCCGGCTAACGCGATCACCTTGTCATTGACGACCAACTCCTGCGCCAGGCGGCGGGTAGCGTCGGGCAGGCTGCCGTCGTCCTTGATGATGACTTCGACCTTCTTGCCGCCGGCCTTGTTGCCGTTCTGGGCAACCCACAGCTTGATGGCGGCGTCGATCTGTCGGCCGGTCGACGCCTGCTGGCCTGTCATCGGCAGGATGACCCCGATTTTCACGGTGTCGCTTTGGGCGTGTGCGCCTGAGGCGATCAGGGCGAGTGCCGACATCGCGATCAGCGTGATGCGCTTTCTTGTATTGATCATCCTGGTGTCTCCATGGTCGTTTCAGGGGCGTGCGGATCGGAACGGGTTTCACCGCAGCACAGAGTCGTTCGCAATTATGCTTTCTTTCCTGTATCAACCGGTGGCCCCGAGTAGCCCCGGGTCTCCCCGGGTCTCCATGAGGACCCCATGAACCAATCCCAGGAACTGCGATGACCGAACCTACCGTCCTGATCGAAAAGTCCGCCGAGGGCTATGCCGTGATCACCCTCAATCGACCGGGGGCGATGAATGCCCTGTCGAGGCAGTTGCGCCAGGAACTCGCCGAAGCGATCGATGCGATGCAGGCCGACCCTGATGTTCGCGTCCTCATCCTGACCGGTGCCGGTCGGGCCTTTACCGCTGGTCTCGATCTCAAGGAGCTCGGCGTCAAGGGGCTCAGAGGCGATGCCGCGGCTCAGTCGATGCAGGATGCGGTGCAAGTGGGCGATCCGGTCAAATCCATTGGACGATTTACCGGGCCGGTGATCGGCGCAATCAATGGCGTGGCGATCACAGGCGGCTTTGAGCTCGCGCTTGCCTGCGATGTGCTGCTCGCCTCGTCCGAAGCACGCTTCGCCGATACCCATGCTCGCGTGGGCGTGATGCCCGGCTGGGGACTGTCGCAAAAGCTCAGCCGGATCATCGGTATTTCACGTGCCAAGGAGCTATCGCTGACCGGGAATTTTCTGGGCGCCGATCAGGCGCTGGCATGGGGATTGGTCAATCGCGTTGTGCCGCCGTCGCAGCTGCTGGCGCAGGCGCGGGCATTGGCCTGCGACATGCTGTCGGTGCTGCCCCATATGCTGGTGGCCTACAAGAAAGTCATCGACGACGGCTATGCGGTCTCGTTTTCGCAAGGCATGGCGATCGAGCGCGAGCGGGCCGATGCCAATAATGTCGCGGTCAGTGCTGAAGATATCGAGGCGCGTCGCGAAGCCGTCCGGGCGCGCGCCCATCGTCAGTAAGCGGCGCGCGTGCCGGTTTCGAGCGGCTGAATCGAGCCTTTTTTTGGCTCGATGGCAT
>CAIKZV010000422.1 GCA_903831925.1 uncultured Burkholderiales bacterium | reverse complement strand
GTCCTGGCGATGCGACCGGCGCCGATCCAGGTGGCCTATCTCGGCTTTCCGGCCACGATGGGCGCGCCCTTCATCGATTACGCGATCGTCGACCCGGTCGTGCTGCCGCCCGACCAGGCCGATGAGTTCACCGAACGCCTGGCCTGGATGCCCGATTCCTACCAGGCCAACGACCGGCTGCGTCCGGTGGCAAAGATGCCCAGCCGCGCCGATGTCGGGCTGCCCGAATCGGGTTTTGTCTTTTGCAGCTTCAATCAGACCTACAAGATTCGCCCCGACATCTTCGACGTGTGGTGCCGCCTGCTGGCGAACACCCCGGGCAGTGTGCTGTGGCAGCTGGCGATGAATGAGCCGTCGAAGATCAACCTGCGACGTGAAGCGGCCGCTCGCGGCATCGATCCGGCTCGGCTGATCTTCGCGCCGCCGATGCAGCCTCAACACAACCTCGCCCGAATCGGACTGGCTGACCTCTTTCTCGATACCCTGCCGATCAATGCGCACACCACCGCCAGCGATGCGCTGTGGGCCGGCGTGCCGCTGGTGACCTGCACCGGCAATGCCTTCGTCGGACGGGTTGCTGCCAGCCTGCTGCATGCAGTGGGTCTGCCCGAACTCGTGACCGACTCGATGGCCGACTACGAGGCACTGGCCCGCGCGATTGCCAATGATCCGACGCGTCATGCCGCGCTCAAGGCGCATCTGCACACCGCTCGCGAGACCGCACCGCTCTTTGACAGCCTGCGCACCACGCGCTCGCTCGAGGAGCTTTACCTGCGCATGGCCAGCCGATGGCGTGCCGGCCTGCCCCCCGATCACCTTCACGCGCAACGTCCTTCCGACGCCGCCACGCTTTGCGGAGATGCTTCAGCATGAATTCCTTGCCCGCCGTCCACCTGTGCATCGTCCAGCCTGTCGGCTATGTGCATTCGCTTGGTCTGCTCGATCAGGCCAACTTCTTTCGCTACCAGTTCGAGCGGCTCGGTGCGACCGTCACGCTTGGCAAGAACCGGCTGCACAACGATGCGATGAACTTCGTGTTTGGCGCGCATCTCGGCTTCGACCAGGCGCTGCTGCGCAAGTACGACTGCTTTTTCGTCAACCTCGAGCAGATCGGTGAGGGCGGTGCCAACTTGCCCGCCGACTATCTCAAGCTGATTTCGATGGCCCCGGTCGTCGACTATGACCTGCGCAATGCGCGGGCCTACTCCAACTATCCGAGCGATGTGCCGCTGGTGTCCTTTCAGTACGCGCCTTACCTCGAGGCATCGGCGATTCCGCTGGAGGAGCGTCCGATCGATCTGCTGTTTTTCGGCAGCGTCAATCCGCGCCGTCAGCAATGGATCAATCGCATCGAAGCCTGCGGCCTGAGCGTCTCGACCTTTGACGGCCCGCTGTATGGTCCCGAGCGCGATCACTTCATCGCCCAGTCCAAGGCGGTGGTGAATTGCCACTTCTATGACAGCAGCCGCTTCGAACAGGCCCGGGCTTTTACCTGCCTGTCGCTCGGCACGCCGCTGATCTCGGAGTTCGGCGCCTCGACGCAGGTGCCGGCGGCCTTCGCCGAGTCGGTCCACTGGGTCGACGATGAAGGTCT
>CAIKZV010000421.1 GCA_903831925.1 uncultured Burkholderiales bacterium | reverse complement strand
ATGCGGGCGAGTTTGTCCTCGGGGCTTGCCTGGGCCTGCCACGTCTCGATGCCGAGTGCCGCTGCCACACGCTTAACCCGGGCCGGCGCATCGCCCGACAGGATTTCGAGCTGCAAGCCCGCCTCGCGCAGTCGCTTGATGGCGGTCAGTGCTTCAGGGCGCAAGGCCTCGCTCACCGTGAAGCTGGCTGCAATTCGGCCATCGATCGACAGGTGGATATCGCCTTCGTCGAAGGCGTCTGAGGCATCAGGGGCATCAATGGCATCACCTGTTGCTTGCGCCGCGAACCGAAGACTGCCCAGACGCGCCCGATGCCATCGACCCTCGAGCATCACCTCGCCGTCGATGCCTGCGCCGGCCACTTCGCGCACCGAGCGCACCTCAGGCAGTGCGATGCCGGCGGGTGCATGCCGCACGATGGCGCACGCCAGCGGATGGATCGAGCCGGCTTCGAGCGCGGCGGCCACCGCGCGTGCTCGCAGCACGTCGATCGCTGATCTGCCCTCAAGCACCTTCACCGCCACGACGTCCATTCGGTCGAGCGTCAAGGTACCGGTCTTGTCGAAAACAAAGGTATCGGCCTGGGCCAGGGCTTCAAGCGCCTGCGGCGAGCGGGCGAGCAGGCCATGACGGGCGAGGCGCCCCGAGGCGGCCAGCAGCGCGGCCGGCGTGGCCAGCGACAGGGCGCAGGGACAGGCCACCACCAGGACGGCAGCAGCCACCCAGGCGGCGCGACCCGGATCGATCGTATGCCAGACAAACCAGGCAATGGCCGCAAGGACCAGTACCATGCCCAGGAAAGGCCCGGCCCAGCGATCTGCCAGTTGCGCCAGTCGTGGCTTGCGCGCCGAGGCGCTGTCCATCAGATCGGCGATCTCCTGCAGGCGCGAGTCGCGCGCGCTGCGGGTCAGTCGCATCGTGAGCGGTCCGTCGACGCTCACACTGCCAGCGGCCAGGGTATCGCCCGGCCTGCGCAGCAGCGGGCGGCTTTCGCCACTGAGAAGCGATTCGTCGACATGGGCGGTGCCTGTCTCGACCACGCCGTCGGCCGGCACGGCTTGCCCTGCGGCAACACGAACCCGATCGCCCGGGCGCAATTGCCGCAAGCCGACCAGCGATCTGACGCCCTGTTCGTCGAATCGTTCGACGCGCTCTGGCAGACGTGCGAGAAGGTCGCCGACACCGGCCATGGCGCGTTCGCGCGCAGCCGCCTCGAGCCAGCGACCGACCAGCAGGAAGGCGACGAACATGGTCAGCGAATCAAACCAGACCTCGCCGCCGGATGCGCTGGCGGCCAGGCTCGCCACGAAGGTCACCGCGATGCCCAGGGCCACCGGCACGTCCATGCCGATGCGCCGGGCGCGCAGATCGCGAAAAGCACCGGTAAAAAACGGGCCGGCGGCAAACAGCATGACCGGCAGCGTCAGGATCCGCTCGGCCCAGGTCATGAGGCTGACAATGTCTTCGCTCATCGACCCTGCCTCGGCGACATAGCGCGGGACCGAATACATCATCACCTGCATCATGCACAGCACCGCCACCAGCATTCGCCACAGTGCGGCGCGACGCCCGGCCGCCTGTGCGCTCTCGAGCAGCCGCTGCGAGACCGGACGAGGCCGATAACCCAGGCGTGCGATCCGATCACAGGCGCGCGACAACTGCTGCGTGTCGGCGCGCCACACCAGACGCGCGCGGCGCGTGGCGGCGTTGACCGAAACCTCGTCGACGCCGTCGCGCAGCGCATCCTCGATCGCGATGACACAGGCCGCGCAATGCACGCCGTCGATGCTCAGAACCGTCTCGAAGCGCCTTGCCCCATCGGCGGCCGGCGCGACCTCGCGGGCGATCTCGTCGCGCTCGAGCGGGTCGTCGAGGATCAGGTACTCATCGCTGGTCGGGATCTTGTGGGCTGTCGCAGCCATCGCTCGGCGCCTGGCCGCGGTCGTGAGGGGGCAGTCCGATCCTAGCGGCGCCCGGTGCCGTTGGACTGCCGGCGACTGCCGCAGGCTTGATCCAGATCAAGCTGTCACTTGGTCAAGCATGGATTTGTTGGACAATCGGAGCATCTCCATAGCCGGATCACCCACGATGAGCATCCCCCGCGCCACCAAGATCGTTGCCACCCTTGGGCCGGCATCGAGCGACCCGGCTACGATCGAGCGCATGATCCTGGCCGGCGTCAATGTCGTGCGGGTCAATTTCTCGCATGGCTCGGCCGAGGGGCACACTGCGCTGGTGGGCGTGGTCCGCGAAGTCGCCAGCCGGCTCGGTCGCGATATCGGCGTGCTCGCCGACCTTCAGGGGCCCAAGATCCGGATCGGCAAGTTCGCCGGCGGCAAGGTCAGTCTGGTTGAAGGCGATCAATTCACCTTCGACATCACTTGCGAGGTGGGTGACCAATCTCGCGTGGGGCTCGATTACAAGGCGCTGGTCCAGGACGTGAAGGCCGGCGATTCGCTGCTGCTCAACGATGGTCGGATGATCATGCGGGTCGATCGGGTCACCGACACCCTCATCGCCTGCACGGTCACGATCGGTGGCGTGCTGTCCGATCGCAAGGGCATCAACCGTCAGGGGGGCGGGCTGTCGGCCCCGGCGCTCACTGCCAAGGACATGGATGACATCAAGACCGCGGTGGCCTTCGAGGCCGACTTCGTGGCGGTGTCCTTTCCCAAGAATGCCTCCGACATGTATATGGCCCGCGAACTGGTGCGGGCAGCCGGCGGCAAGGCGCTCATGATTGCCAAGATCGAGCGCTTCGAGGCGATCGGCAATCTCGAAGAGATCCTCAAGGCGTCCGACGGCATCATGGTGGCGCGTGGCGATCTCGCGGTCGAGGTCGGCGATGCCGCCGTACCGGCGCTGCAAAAGCGCATGATCAGGATGGCCCGTGATCACAGCAAACTCACGATCACCGCGACCCAGATGATGGAGTCGATGATCGAGGCACCGGTGCCCACCCGTGCCGAAGTCTCGGATGTGGCCAATGCGGTCATCGACGGCACCGATGCGGTCATGCTGTCGGCCGAGACCGCTGCCGGCAAATATCCGGTCGAGACGGTATCGGCGATGGCCCGGGTCTGCGACGAGGCCGACCGCGCCGGCGAGTTCTCACTCGACAAGGAGTTTTTGAACCGCACCTTCGCGCGCATCGACCAGGCGATTGCCATGGCGGCGCTCTTCACCGCGGTTCATATGAAGGTCAAGGCGATCTGCGCGCTGACCCAGTCAGGGTCGACCGCGCTCTGGATCTCGCGGCTCGATTCGGGCGTGCCGGTCTATGCGCTGACGCCAGAAGAAGGCAGCCGCCGGAGAATGTCGCTTTATCGCGAAGTCCATCCGGTGCTGATGACCTTCAAAGCCTCCGACCGCGAAAACCTGCTGCTCGAGGCCGAGCACAAGCTGGTCGACCTTGGCGTGGTGGCCCGTGGCGACCTGATGCTGCTGACCATCGGCGAGCCGATCGGCAAATCGGGCGGCACGAATACCCTGAAAATCGTGCGGGTCGGCGATCACGGCTGAGCCCAATCGGCGGGCGGCGCTTGCAGCGCGCGTGAGGTTTGTCGGCCTGTTCTGATCCGCGCCAAGGCATAATCGGCTCCAATTTCATTCAGGAGTCGACCATGCCTCTCGTCTCGATGCGCCAGCTTCTCGATCATGCCGCCGAAAATGCCTATGGCATTCCGGCCTTCAACGTCAACAATCTCGAGCAGGTCCAGGCCATCATGTCGGCCGCCGCCGAGGTCGATGCGCCGGTCATCATGCAGGCCTCGGCCGGTGCCCGCAAATATGCCGGTGAGCATTTCCTGCGCCATCTGATCGCTGCCGCGGTCGAGTCCTATCCCAAGGTGCCGGTTGTGATGCACCAGGACCACGGCCAGTCGCCGGTGGTCTGCCAGGGCGCGATCGACCTCGGCTTTTCGTCGGTGATGATGGACGGCTCACTCGAAGAAGACGGCAAGACCATCGCCAGCTACGACTACAACGTCGATGTCACCCGCAAGGTGGTCGACATGGCACATGCGGTTGGTGTGACGGTCGAGGGTGAGCTGGGCTGCCTGGGCTCGCTCGAAACCATGAAGGGCGACAAGGAAGACGGCCACGGCACCGACTCCACCATGACCCGCGAGCAGTTGCTGACCGACCCTGAGCAGGCCGCCGATTTCGTGCGCCGCACGCAGGTCGATGCCCTGGCGATTGCGATCGGCACCAGCCATGGCGCCTACAAGTTTTCGCGCAAGCCCACCGGCGACATCCTGGCGATCTCGCGGATCAAGGAAATCAACGCGCGGCTGCCCAACACCCATCTGGTGATGCATGGCTCCTCGTCGGTGCCGCAAGACCTTCTGGCGATCATCCGCCAGTACGGTGGCGCCATGAAGGAGACCTATGGCGTGCCGGTCGAAGAGATTCAGGAAGCGATCAAGTTCGGCGTGCGCAAGATCAATATCGATACCGACATCCGGCTGGCGATGACGGCTGCAACGCGTAAATACCTGGCTGAAAACCCCGATAAATTCGATCCGCGCGATTTTCTCAAGCCGGCCCGCGAAGCGGCCAAGCTGATCTGCGCCCAGCGCTATCGCGAGTTCGGTTGCGCCGGCCAGGCCAGCAAGATCAAGCCGACCACGCTGTCGGTCATGATCGAACGCTATCGCAAGGGCGAACTCGCCCAGACCGTGGTTTGAGCCTCCTCGCTGCGCTGTTCAGCGCGGGTTTGCCGGAGCGCTGATGCCGAGGTTCGCCGCCAATCTGTCGATGATGTACACCGAGCATCCCTTCCTCGAGCGCTTCAAAGCCGCTGCCGAGGACGGGTTTGCTGCGGTCGAGTTCCTGTTCCCGTATGAGTTCGAGCCGCAGGCAATTGCCGATGCACTGGCCGCCAACGGTCTGGAGCAGGTCCTTTTCAATACCGTCCCGGGCGACATGCAGGCCGGTGAGCGCGGGCTGGCTGCCGTGCCGGGTCGCGGTGCCGATTTTCTGGCTGGCGTTGATCGTGCCATCGCCTATGCCCGCGTTCTGGGCACCCGGCGTCTGCATGCGATGGCGGGCGTGATGCCTGCCACCGATGGCAGGTCCGGTGAAGTGTCGGCTGACGCCATCGATTCTGCCGCCCGCCGGCGCTGGCATGACACCTATGTCGCCAATCTGCGCGAGGCCGCCCGCCGATGCTCAGATGCCGACATCACCCTGCTGATCGAGCCGATCAACACCCGCGATATTCCGGGCTATTTCCTGAACACGCAGGCCGACGCGCATGCGATCGTGGCTGAGGTCGGTGCCGCCAACCTCAAGGTCCAGATGGATCTGTATCACTGCCAGATCGTCGAGGGTGATCTGGCTAGCCGCATCCGCCAGTGCCTGCCCGGCGTCGGCCACATGCAGATCGCGGGTGTGCCGCATCGCCACGAGCCCGATCTGGGCGAAGTGAACTATCCCTTTCTCTTTGCGCTCCTCGATGAGCTCGGCTATGACGGCTGGATCGGTTGCGAATACCGGCCGCGCGGCCCGACCTCGGCCGGACTCGGCTGGCTCGCGCCCTGGCGCTGAGGGCGGGGTTTCACGTCTGGCCGGTCGCGGCTCGGGCACAATGACGGGTTTGCAGCCCTCACCCTCGTTCAGGTCATTGCCTATGTCGACAGCCCTTTTCCAGAGCGAATTGCATTCGCTGCCGCTGCTCGGGCGCGGCAAGGTCCGCGACAACTTTGCGGTCGGTGCCGACAAGCTGCTGATCGTCACCAGCGATCGCCTGTCGGCCTTCGATGTGGTCATGAACGAGGCGATCCCCGACAAGGGCCGGGTGCTGAACCAGATGGCGCTCTTCTGGTTTGACATGCTGGCCGATGTGGTGCCCAACCATCTGACCGGCATTGCCCCCGAGACGGTGGTTGCCCCCTACGAGATCAATCAGGTCGCTGGTCGGTCGATGGTGGTCAGGCGCCTTGCGCCGATCATGGTCGAAGCGGTGGTGCGCGGCTATCTGATCGGGTCGGGCTGGAAGGACTATCAGGCCAGCGGCTCGGTCTGCGGCATCGCCTTGCCGGGGGGGCTGAAGCTTGCGCAAAAGCTGCCAGAGCCGATCTTCACGCCGGCACGAAAGGCCGAGCACGGCCAGCATGATGAAAACATTTCTTTCGAGGCGATGGTCACGGCGATTGGCGAGCCGCTCGCCCTGCGCATTCGCGAGGTGTCGCTCACGCTCTATGCGCGAGCTGCCGCCTATGCTGGGACCCGTGGCATCCTGATCGCCGATACCAAGTTCGAGTTCGGGCTTGATGAGGCCGGTACGCTCTATCTGATGGATGAAGTGCTGACCGCCGATTCCTCGCGTTTCTGGCCGGCCGATTCGTATCAGGTCGGCATCTCGCCGCCGAGTTTCGACAAGCAATATGTGCGCGACTATCTCGAGTCTTTGACCGGCTGGGGCAAGACCGCACCGCCGCCCGCCTTGCCGCGCGAAGTCGTCGAGCGCACCGCGGCCAAGTATCGTGAGGCGCTGCAGCGGCTGACCGGCCAGACCCTCGCCTGAGGCGCGCCAGTGTGGTGTCAATCTGGGGCGTGATGAGGGTCGAGCCATTTTTCGGGAGCATCCAATGAGCGAAGTCGCGCCGGTCGTCGGTGTGGTGATGGGCAGCAGCAGCGATTGGGAGGTCATGCGGCATGCGGTCGAGATGCTGGCGTCCTTCGATGTGCCGCATGAGTACAAAGTGGTGTCGGCCCATCGCCTGCCAGACGAGATGTTCGACTATGCGCAGTCGGCCCATGGCCGGGGCCTGCGCGCGATCATCGCCGGGGCGGGCGGTGCGGCGCATCTGCCGGGCATGCTCGCGGCCAAGACCATCGTGCCGGTCTATGGCGTGCCGGTGCCCTCCAAATATCTGCGTGGCGAGGATTCATTGCTGTCGATCGTCCAGATGCCGCGTGGGATTCCGGTGGCCACCTTCGCGATCGGTGAGGCCGGTGCGGCCAATGCCGCGCTGCATGTGGTGGCGATGCTGGCCGGACATGACCCGGTGCTCGCCGGCAAGCTGCAGGACTTCCGTCAGCGGCAATCGGATGCGGCCCGCGCAATGGCCCTGCCGCCGGCGGGTTGATCCGATGTCGCAAGCCTCCAACCCGAACCCTGCCGACTTGATCCTGGCCACACCAGCGGCGCTGCCGCCCGGCGAATGGCTGGGCTTGCTCGGCGGCGGCCAGCTCGGGCGCATGTTCTGCATGGCTGCGCAAAGCCTGGGCTATCGGGTCTGCGTGCTCGATCCGGGTGCCGACAGCCCGGCGGGTTCGGTCGCCGACCGGCATATTCAGGCCGACTATCTCGATGCCGCCGCGCTCGACCAACTCGCCAGCCTGTGCGGCGCAGCCACCACCGAATTCGAGAATGTGCCGGCCGCAGCACTCGAGCGTCTGGCGCGCGATATCGCGGTGAGTCCGGCTGCGGCCGCCGTGGCGATCGCGCAGGACCGTATCACTGAGAAGCGCTTCATTCGAGGCTGTGGCATCGAGGTCGCGCCCTACCGTGAGGTGATATCGCGCGATGACCTGCTCAATGCCGATGAGGCGCTCTTTCCGGCCATCCTGAAAGTTGCTCGGCTGGGCTACGACGGCAAGGGACAGGCGCAGGTGGCCAATCGCAGCGAGGCGCTGGTCGCCTTCGAGGGCGCCGGCGGATTCGGGGGCGTGCCCTGCGTGCTGGAAAAGCGCCTGGCGCTGAAGCTTGAATTGTCGGTGGTGGTCGCCCGCGGTTTCGATGGGCGGGCAGTGGCCTATCCGGCGGCCGAAAACGAGCATCGAAACGGCATCCTCGCGCTGTCCTGCGTGCCGGCCAGGGTCGATGCTGCGATTGCGAAGCAGGCGGCCGATGCCACGCTCGAAATTGCTGCGCGCCTGAACTATGTCGGCGTGTTGTGCGTCGAGTTTTTTCTGCTCGACGATGGCCGCCTGGTGGTCAATGAGATGGCACCGCGGCCGCACAATTCGGGCCACTACAGCATCGATGCCTGCATCACCAGCCAGTTCGAGCAGCAGGTGAGGGTGCTGGCCGGCTTGCCTTTGGGCTCGGTCGAGATGCACAGCCCGGCGGTGATGGTCAATCTGCTTGGCGACTGCTGGTTCACCGAGGGGGCGGGCGGCGCGCCGCGCGAGCCCGACTGGCCGGCGGTGCTGGCCCATCCCCGCGTGAAGCTGCACCTCTACGGCAAGTCGCAGGCGCGCCCTGGCCGCAAGATGGGTCATGCGACGGTGCTCGGCGAGACGCTCTCATCGTGTGTCCACACGGCGACCGAGATCGAGTCCCTGCTGGGCATCCGCTGATGGGCTCAGGCTGCGGGCGATGAGTACGGCCTCGCCGATCGAAGCGCCGACGCCCGAGGCCATAGAGCGCGCTGCACGCCTCCTGATCGCAGGCGGCCTGGTGGCCCTGCCGACCGAAACGGTTTACGGGCTCGGTGCCGATGCCGCACAGCGCGATGCGGTGGCCGGCATCTATGCGCTCAAGGGCAGGCCGGCCGATCATCCGCTGATCGTGCATGTGGTCGATGCTGCCCAGGCCCTGAAATGGGCGAGCTTTGATGAGCGGGCGCTCACCCTCGCGCAGCACTTCTGGCCAGGTCCTCTCACCCTGATCCTGCCGCGTCTGCCGCAGGCGCCGGCCTGGGCCTGTGGCGGCGAATCGAGCATCGGTCTGCGTTGCCCTTCGCATCCGGTGGCCCGTGCGCTGCTCGAGCGATTCACGCAGCTTGGCGGCAGCGGTGTGGCGGCGCCCTCGGCCAATCGTTTCGGCAAGGTCAGCCCGACCCAGGCGCGCCATGTGCTCGATGACCTCGGCGAGCGCGCGCCGCTGATTCTCGATGGCGGGCCCTGCGAGGTGGGTGTGGAGTCGACCATCGTCGATCT
>CAIKZV010000420.1 GCA_903831925.1 uncultured Burkholderiales bacterium | reverse complement strand
GGTCAGCCAGCAGATCGGCTTCGTCGCCATAAAGATGGCTGCCGGGCGCATCGCTCAAAGGCCGAATGGCCCCATGCGTCGCGCCACCGCCCACCATGGTCAGTGCCTGGGTCACGCCTGCCGCTCGATGCTCGACCAGGCCGCTGCGGGCGCAGTGCTCAAGGACATCCTCTGCCATTGAACGGTAAGTCGTCCATTTGCCACCGGTCACGGTCACCAGCCCCGACGGGCTGACCATGACCGCATGCTCGCGGCTGATCGTGCGGGTAGCGACCTTGCCCGAGCCGTCGGGCTCGGACGCCGGACGCAGCAAGGGCCGCAATCCGACCCAGATGCTGCGAATATCGGTGAGGCCCGGAGCACGATCGAGATGACGCGCCGACTCACGCAACAGGAATGTCAGCTCATCGTGCTGCGCCCGAGGCTCGAAGCTCGCCGTCGACTGGGGCGTATCAGTTGTGCCGATCACGGTCTTACCAAGCCAGGGCACTGCAAAGAGCACGCGACCGTCTTCAGTGCGCGGCACGAGCAGGGCATGATCACCGGGCAGGAATTCGCGATCGACAACGATATGCACGCCCTGACTGGGGCTGACCGTCGGACGCACCGTGCGCCCGGCAGCCTGCGCGTCGATGCCGCGAACGGTATCAACCCACACGCCGGTGGCATTGATCACGCAAGCCGCCCGGATCGCAAAGGAGCGACCGGTTTCATGATCGATGCACTGCAATCCCACGACCCTGCCTGCCTCGTGATCAAAACCTGTCAGTCCGACCCGGTTGAGCAGCAGCGCCCCTCGCGTGGCCGCGGTGCGAGCCAGCGCAATCGCCAGGCGGGCATCGTCGAACTGGCCATCCCAGTACTGCACGCCGCCCCGCAGCCCCTGCGATCTGACATTCGGCACGGCGACGAGCGTGTCGCGGCGTCCGAGAAAGCGGGTATCACCCAGCGACGCGTCGGCCGCGAGTGCGTCATACAGCTTCAGACCGAATCCGTAGAACGGCGCCTCCCACACCTTGTAGGACGGCATCACGAACGGGATCGGGCGTGCCAGGTGCGGCGCGTTTCGCAGCAGGATGGTTCGCTCTCGAAGTGCCTCCCTGACCAGAGAAAGATTGCCCTGAGCCAGGTAGCGCACGCCGCCGTGGACAAGTTTGGTCGATCGCGACGAGGTGCCGCGCGCAAAGTCGCCATCCTCGATAAGAACCACCCGAAAGCCGCGCGCGGCCGCATCCAGTGCCACGCCAAGACCTGTGGCCCCCCCACCGACGACAGCGATATCGAAGGCTGCCGAACTCTCCAGTCGGGCGAGCAGATCGGCCCGATCGGTCGGCAGCGGCGCGGCGCTCATGAACCGGCGCGTGAGGCGTGAGTGCTGTCGATGCGCGCAGCGAATGCGGCTTGTGCTGCGCGATATTCGATTTCCGTCTGAGCCACCAGGTCTGACACCGACATCAGCTTGCCGACACCGGAAACGCTATGACCGGCCGACCAGATGTCCTTCCAGCGCTTGGGACGGCTCTCGCGTCCTTCGACACTGATGTCCTTGGCAATATCGATGGCGCCACGCACCGGCAGATCGTCCGGATCAAGGCCTGCCAGCTCGATCGAGGGCCTGAGCATATTGGTCTGCAGTCCGGTGAAGGCCTTGGTCAGCAGGATGTCGTCGGCCGTGCTGTCGACCAGCATCGATTTGTAGGCCGGCGCAGCCATGCTCTCGTGGGTCGCAATGAAACGGGTGCCCATATAGGCCATTTCGCAGCCGAGCGCCTGCGCGGCGAACAGTGCCTCTCCGTCCGAAATACCGCCAGCCAACACCAGGGGGCCATCGTAAAAAGCCCGCACCGCGCGTACAAAGGCAAAGGGGTTGAGCCAGCCGGTCTGGCCGCCTGCGCCTGCGGTCAGCAGCACCAGGCCGTCTGCACCGGCATCGACCGCCTTTTGCGCATGCTTGATCGTGGCGACATCGGCAAAAACCTGCGCGCCAACATCGTGCAAGGGCGCCAGCACTGGCGCCGGCGATCCCACGCTCGTGATGACGATTGCCGGCTGATGCCGCACGATCACTTCAAGATCCTCGCGCAGCCGGGTGTTTGAGCCGTGCACGATCAGGTTCGGGCAGACCGGCGCCGCACCGGTCCCGGTGCGCTGCTCATGGTCCGCCACCCGAATCCGGATCTCGTTCATCCAGGTATCGAGCTGCTCGGCAGTTCGGCAATTAGCGGTCGGAAAAGATCCCACCACGCCGGCCTCGCAGGCCGATGCAACCAGATCCGGCCCGCTTACCAGAAACATGGGCGCTGCGATAAGCGGCAATCGCATCCGGTTGCGGATGTCGTTGAAGGCAGAACGGGTCATGGGGTCTCGTGGCTGAAAGGCAGGAAGTCGCGATTATGCAAGGCTTGGCTCACACTCTGCCCACGGCCATGATCGCATCGGCAAAGGCCACCGGCGCCTCCTGCGGCAGGTTATGCCCGGCCTTATCGATCTCGTGCCGCTCATAGCGGCCGCTGAAAAAGCGCTGGTGGCGAACGGAGCCCTCGAGGGGCGCCACGCCATCGTCGCGGCCGTGCAAGACGATCGTCGGCACGTGAATGATCGGTTGGGTCGCAAGTTGGGCTTCGATGGCCTGAACCGCTTCATCGCCCGGCACCAGACCAAATCGATGCCGATAGGAATGGATCGTCACGTCGACAAAATCAGGGTTCTCGAAGGATTGGGCCGAGCGCAGGTAGCTTGCTTCGTCGAATTGCCAGCTCGGCGACCACAGTTGCCACAAGAGCTTGCAAAAACCGGCGCGATCCTGCTCGAGCCCCGCACGACCGCGATCGCCGTGAAAGTAGTACTGATACCAGAGCCGATGCTCCATCTGTGGGGAGAGCGGCTCGGCAGCCGCGGCAATATCCTGAATGTTGTAGCCGGTGGCGCTCACCAGCCCGATTGCCCGCTCGGGCCATAAGGCGGCCACCACGCAGGCCGCCCGCCCGCCCCAGTCATAGCCGGCCAGGACTGCACGCGGCAATGCCAGCGCATCCATGAAGGCCAGCAGATCACTGCCGAGCGCCGCCTGCTGGCCCGACCGAAAGGTCTTCGGCGACAGAAAGCGGGTCGGGCCAAAACCGCG
>CAIKZV010000419.1 GCA_903831925.1 uncultured Burkholderiales bacterium | reverse complement strand
TGCAGTGGAAGACAGCGTCAAGGGCGAGATCGTCGAATCGGTCGACAACACTGACCAGAAATATCGTCGAATGCGCTTTCAAGGGAAATTCAAGTTCGAATCAAGCCCGCGTCAGGTGCTGCTAGAACGAGTCGTGCTGCCGCTGTCGTGGCGACATCGCAATCTCGACAGTTCCCAGCTTCGCTTCGTGGTCGATTCGAGCGGCTACAACGACGACTCGGTCAAGTACCCCCTCTTCGAGCAGGTCAACCGTGAGGCATCACTCGCGCCTGCGCTCGGCTTCAAGGCCACCGGCTCGGTCATCGCCGTCGAAAATCGTGCAGCACGCGCGCTTGGCGATCCTCGCTCCACCACCGGGTCATTGCGCTTCTCGACAATCGGCGAACGGATGACGCTCGAGTCGAAATCGAGCAACCTCGGACCCACCCTGGCGCGCAGCATCCATTGGCAGGGCGCCATGGCAATGGCCGGTTTATTGGTCACGCTATTTGCCCTGGTCGGAATCGTCCAGCGCTTTACTCGCCGGTTTTCGGCACAGTGGCAAGGTGCCGTCCGCGGAAAGGACTCGCCACGGATCTGGATCTACGCCTTGCTGGGCGTCATCCAGCGCTTTTTGCGCCGCTTCTCACTCACTTTCGATCTGCTTCGGGTGGGCCTGGTTGCCGGCACTCTGCTGCTGATCGAAGTCGCAGCCTTCGGCAGTCCGCTGCTCGAGAAACTGCCGAGCGGATGGCTGCTGGTAGTTCGAAACACCTTCACGCTGGCCTACTACCTTGCCGCCGCTTATGCCATCGACGCGATCATCTGGGGCTTCCTGCGGCGTGGATCCCGAGAGGCCCGGAACCCGTTTCAAGGCACGATCAAAGTACTGATCACCTTTACCGTCTTGATGTCGGTTCTGGCGACCTACTACACCAATGTGCTCGGCCGTGACGTTCTGCCCTTGCTGGCCACATCGTCGGTCGTGCTGACGGTCGTCGGTCTGGCACTTCGCGAGTTGATCCTCGATGCGATATCCGGCGTCGCCATCGTGTTTGAAGGCTCCCCGAAGGTCGGTCAGTGGGTGATGACAAAATCGACGAGCGGCAGTTCGCTTTATGGCGTTGTCGAAGACCTGGGCTGGCGAACCGTCAAGCTTCGATCGCGGGACGATCAGGTGCATTTCGTGCCCAACTCGTTGATCGTCACGAACACGCTTTCCAACTTCTCGATGAATCAGGGCTTCACACGTGCCGTGGTGCCCTTTGAAGTCAGCTCCAGCGCCGATCTTCAGGCGATTGTCGAGATTGTTGCGCAGGGTGTCTCCGCGGCGCTGTCCAATGATCCGGGCGTCAATCACAATCGACCGATCCAGATCGTCTGTACCGACCTGGAGGGCGGCAATATCGAAATGGAGGCTCAAGTCTTCTATCGCGCCGACATGTCACTCGACTCGCTGCGCACCCGCGTCCTGCAGACCGTGAGCGCGATCCTGCAGCATCACGACGCCCTGCCGATGCTCACCTATCAGCTTCCGAACAGCCGGCGCAAGTTGCAGTCGGTCTGATCGACGCGCGCAAGCGCGCGGTTGGCATCAACCGACATGAGTCGAGCGCGGACTGCGAGCACCGCAGAACTGAAACGCTCGAGCAGGCTTGTCGATCGGCTGCGTTAAACTCGATCTCGTCTCATTCCTGCGCGACCCTTGTCGCCGACTCCAGATGACCTCATCGCCGCGACTTGTCTCCTCCTCCTCCTCGGCCGATCAGTTGGGCTTCGCATCGATCGACGCGGTGACCGCAGCGCTCGGCTCGGCGGGCTACATCTCGACCGCTTCGATCTCCACTGCGCTGTATCTGGCCCACCATCTTCGCAAACCGGTGCTGGTCGAAGGTCCGGCAGGCGTTGGCAAGACCGACATGGCGGTCTGCATCTCGAAGGCCCTGAGCTACCCGCTGCTGCGGCTGCAGTGTTACGAAGGCCTCGATGAAAGCAAAGCACTGTACGAGTGGCAATACGGCAAGCAGCTTCTCTATACCCAGGTCCTGAAAGACAAGATCAATCACCTCATCGGCGACGCCGATTCGATCGAGGCCTCGCTCGCCAAACTCTCGGGATTTCGTGACCTCTTTTTCTCACGCGAATTTCTTGCGCCACGTCCGGTCCTCAAGGCCATGGAGCAGGAAGGTGGATCGGTGCTGCTGATCGACGAAATCGACACGTCCGATGAGGCTTTCGAAGCCCTCCTGCTGGAGGTGCTGGCCGACTATCAGGTCACCATCCCCGAGATCGGCACGATCCAGGCGCAGATCCCGCCGCTGGTGATCCTGACCTCCAACAACACACGCGAACTTGGCGATGCGCTCAAGCGCCGCTGCCTGCATCTGCATGTCGGCTTTCCTGACGCCGACCGCGAGCAGCAGATCGTGCGAGCCCGTGTTCCCGACATCGGTGGATCGCTGCTCAAACAGATGGTCGACTTCGTCCAGTCGCTGCGCGAGCAGGACATCCGCAAGCTGCCGTCGATCAGTGAGACCGTCGATTGGGCCCGGACCCTGCTGCTGATGCATGCCGAAGCACTCGACCCGACTCTGGTTCGGTCCACGCTCAGCGTGCTGCTCAAGCGTCAGACCGACGTGATCTCGCTCGACGGCAAGCTCGACTCGCTCACGCATGCCGCCATGACCGGATCAGGCTCGGCCACCTGAATGGAGCGCGCACTGACACGGTTCATCCGGGCCTTGCGCTCGGCCGGTGCCGATGTCTCGAGTACCGAAGCGATCGACGCAGCCCGCACGGTCGCGCTGATCGGCTACGCAGACCGCGAGGTGATGAAGACCTCGCTGTCGATGGTGCTGGCCAAGTCGGAAGAGGAGAAGGTACTCCACGACCATCTCTTCGATGTCTTCTTCAAGACGGTCGAAGCCTCCCCCAGGCGCGAGCAGCAGGACGACCCGAATGCCGACTCGGAGCAAGGCGAAGACAATTCGAACTTGATGCCGGGCCAGGGCGAGTCGCAGGGCCAGGGCAACGACGATTCTGAATCTCAAGCCCTCAGCGACAACGCCCCGACTGACGACGCCGGCGGTGATCCGGACGCCGACCAGATCGGCCGCTTCCTGGCACTGGCCAGCAACAAGAATCCGGCTCAGGTGGCGATGGCCTTGCAAAAGGCCGCCACAGCAGTCGGTGCCGACGAAATCCGCTTTGCCTCGCAGACAGGCTATTTTGTGCGCCGCATGCTCGAGCAACTC
>CAIKZV010000418.1 GCA_903831925.1 uncultured Burkholderiales bacterium | reverse complement strand
GGCGCCGCAGCGACGCCGAAAGTGTCGTCAGCAGGTATCGAGCGAAACCTGGCAGCCTTTGATGCCTCGGCTGCCAATGCCCGATCGGGCGATGGCGAAGATATTTTTCCGTCGGGTTCGCAGGTGGCGGCGGCTGCCGCGGCCGCCGCGCGCGCCAGGTCAATGCGGGCGCCGGCCATGCAGCGCGATGCCTTGAGCGGCATGCCGATGCTCGGCCCTGACACCAAGGCTGCATCGGCTGCCAACGGTACGAATGGCAAGCCCGGTGCGGCACCGGCTGCCTTTGTCGATCGTATGTGGGGCGCGGCGACCAGCGCCCAGCGCGCCACCGGCGTGCCGGCAGGATTCATCGTCGGTCAGGCGGCACTCGAATCGGGCTGGGGCCGTCAGGAACTCAAGTACGCCGATGGCCGCACCTCCTTCAACCTCTTCGGCATCAAGGCCGGTCCAGGCTGGAAAGGCGCGACGGTCGATTCGACCACCAACGAGTTTGTCGGCGGCAAGATGATCAAGACGGTCGAGCGATTCAGGGCGTATGGCAGCTATGAAGAGGCCTTTACCGACTGGTCGCGGCTGATGGCCTCGAATCCGCGTTATGCCGGCGTTCTGTCGGCCGGTGGGTCTGTCGAATCTTTCGCGAAAAACATGCAGCGCGCGGGCTATGCGACCGACCCCAACTATGCGTCGAAGCTGACGAGCACGATCACCCAGGCGCTGTCGCTGCGCCGCGTGACAACCTGATGGTCCGGAGGCGGCGATGAGTAATCTCTTGAGGATCGGCAGCAGTGCGCTGAATGCCGCATCGATCCAGTTGCAAACCACCGGGCAGAACATCGCCAACGCCTCGACGCCGGGCTATGTGCGTCGTGAAGCCATCCTGCAGGAGGCCGGCAACAATGGCACCTCGGGCTTCATCGGTCAGGGTGTCGATGTTGCCCAGGTCCAGCGGGTGTATGACGAGTTTCTGGTTCGCGAGTCGAATGCGAACCGATCCGGTGCTGCGCAGGACACGGCTCGAAGCGACGGTCTGAACCGGCTCGACAATCTCTTCGGCAATCCTGAAACCGGCATGGGCGCCGCTTACGACACCCTGGTGGCCTCGTTCGCCGACGTCACCGCGCATCCTTCCGATTCATCGGCACGCAGCGCGGTGCTCGCGCAGGTGTCGGCCTTTGCCAGCCGTGCGTCACAGATCGACGGGCAGATGCGCCAGCTTGCCGATTCGGCGCACGGACAGATGTCGACCGAGGTGAACAAGGCCAACGACACGCTGAAATCGCTGGCCGCACTCAACCAGCAGCTCGGCAATGCGCATGCGTCCCTCTCTGCGCCGAACAATCTCTACGACCAGCGCGACAAGCTGCTGGGCGATCTGAATTCGGTCATGCGTGCCAATGCCACGATCGGCTCTGATGGAACGGTCACGGTCTCGTCGGGCCGCGGTGAGCCGCTGGTGGTGGGCGGCAATTTCGCGCAGCTCAAGCTGGTGAACAACGCGCTTGATGCCAGCAAGTTCGATATCAAGGTGATGCGCTCCAATGGCACGTCGGTCCAGTTGGCGCCCTCCGAGATCGGCGGCAAACTGGCGGGTCTGGCGCAATTCGCCGACAGCGATGTCGGCGAGGCGCGGGCACGGCTCGGTCAGATCACCGCCGCGGTCGCGATGAGCTTCAATGACCGGCAGGCGCTCGGCGTCGATGCCACCGGCACGGCCGGACAAGCGCTGTTTGCGATCGGCTCGCCGACGGTGTCGCCGGTCGCGGCCAATACCGGTACCGCGCAACTCACCGCAGCGGTCACCACCGGCAGTGCCCTGAAGGCGAGCGATTATTCGATCAGCTTTGACGGCACCCAGTACAGCCTGACCCGATTGTCGGACAGCAATGTTCAGACTTTCGCGTCGCTGCCCCAGGTGGTCGACGGGCTGACAGTGTCACTGGGTTCGGGCACGCCGGCTGCCGGCGACAAGTTTCTGCTGCGCGCCGCCACCTCGTATGTGTCGGGCGTCAAATCGATGCTGAGCAATCCGTCGCGTCTTGCCACGGCGCTGCCGGTGACGACCGTCCCGGGCTCCACCAACACCGGCGACCTGTCGGCCAGCGGTCTCGACATCTCCGCCATCGGTGCGAATACCAATCAGCCGGTCTCGATTACCTTCACCGGGGCAGGCACCTTCAATGTGAGCGGCACCGGCACCGGCAATCCGACCGGATTGACCTATACCGCCGGGATGACCATCAGCTACAACGGCTGGTCGATGAAACTGTCGGGCACCCCAAAGGTCGGCGACACGATGCAGGTCGTGGCAACCGCCAATCCGGCGAGCGACAACCGCAATGCGCGAGCCATGCAGTCACTGGGCGATGCCAGCAATGTCGACGGCGCCAAGGTCATCGACCGTTACGCCGATCTGGTGGGCGAAGTCGGCACGCGGTCGCAATCGGCCAAGGCAACCGGCGATATGAGTCAGCGTCTCTATGACGACGCTGAAAGCGCGCGCACCGCGGTCTCGGGCGTCAATCTCGATGAAGAGGCGGCGCGCATGCTCGAGTATCAGCAGGCCTATCAGGCCGCGGCCAAGGTGATCAGCACCGCCAACCAGATGTTCCAGTCACTGTTGCAGTCGTTTGCCTGAACGCCCTGATCGGGCCCTGAATTTCTTCGGAGAACACCATGCGGATTGCCACCGGATACGCCCAGAAAGTGGCGCTCGAAGGCATCACCGATCGCCAGGCCGCGCTGATCAAGTCGCAGGAGCAACTGAGTTCGGGCAAGCGGATCAATCGTCCGTCCGACGATCCGGCCGCTGCCGCCGAGGCCGAGAAGGTGCGGTCGCGCCAGGCCCGCATGGACGCCGAGAAGCGGGCGGTCGGCTATGCCCAGCAGCAGCTCTCGAACGCCGACAACACCATCGGCGATGCCACCTCCTTGCTGCAGAACGCCCGTGAGACCTTGCTGCGCGGCGCCAATGCAACCAACAACACGTCCGATCGCTTCACCATCGGCGCCAACCTCAGTGCGATCCGTGACCAGTTGCTTGCGGTGGCCAATCGTTCAGACGGAACCGGCGGTTTTGTCTTCGGTGGGCAGGGCGCGAACAGCGCACCGATTGCCGCCGACGGCACGACCTACAACGCGCAGCCCGGCACAGTCCAGGTCGGCCAGGAGCTGTCGAGCCCGGTGTCGCTCGACGGTCGCGAAAATTTCACCGCATCCCCAACCGGCGCCGGTACCGAAAGCATCTTTGCGCAGCTTGACGCGGCCATCGCCGTCTTCAAGGATCCGAACGCCACGGCCTTGAGCGCCGCGGCGATCGCAAAGACCACCCTGGGCAGTGTCGATCGCTCGATCGACCGCCTCGGCGTGACCCGGGCGACGGTGGGCGAGCGGCTCAATGCGGTCGAGACCCATCTGAAAGATCTCGAGAACGGCACGATCGACAATGCATCGCGCATGTCGGCCCTGACCGATGTCGATTTTGCGGCCGCGATTTCGAACATGACGCAAAACCAGACGACGGTCGAGGCTGCGCTCAAGAGCTATTCGACCATCTCGAAGATGTCGCTGTTCAACTTCCTCTGACACCGCAAGCGGGCTGAGTCCCGCAGCCGGCCAAGGGTTGCGCCACACCGGCTGAGCACGGTCGGTGCGGTACGATCGGGCGTCTGTCGCCTGATGGCTCACCCTTGGACTCGATCGTCGCCCCTCATCGGTTTCGCATCCTGCTGGTCGAGGACGACCCGGCCTGGCAGCATCTGATCGCCGAAGGTCTGGCCGAGCAGGGTATCGACGTGCAGACCGTCGGTAACGCGGCCCGGGCTGTCGAATTGCTCGATGCGGACTTGCCGGCTGCCGTGCTGGTCGATGCGGTCCTTCCCGAAGGCAATGGTTTCGATGCCTGCACTCGCTTGCTTGGGGCGATGGGCGATCGGGCGATTCCAATCGTTGTGCTCAGCGGCCAGGACGATGAGGCCTCGATCGAGCGCGCCTTCGAGGCTGGCGCGAGCGATTTTTTCGTGAAGTCGCTGCAGTGGAAGCTGCTGGCGCAGCGGCTCTCGCAGCTGGTGGCCACGGCACGTCTGCGCTCCGAGATCGTCAGCAGTCGCCGCCGGCTCGATCGTGCCAAGGGCCTGGCTGCCAGGGCAAATGAGAGCGCACGCGAGGCGCGCGACCTCGCCTGGCGCGATGCCCTGACCGGCTGGCTCAGCCGCCAGGGGTTTCTCAAGTCGGGCCAGGGGCTGCTCGATGCCATGCAGGTCAGCGCCGAGCATCGTGCTGCGCTGCTGCTGATCGATCTCGACCGCTTCAAGCGACTCAATGACTCCCTGGGGACCGACGCCGGCGATGAAACCCTGTGTGAAGTGGCCGATCGTCTGCAGCAGGCTTTCCGCAATCTGCCGAGTCTTGCCATGGGGCGGCTGGCCAGTGACGAATTCGCCATCCTGTTCCCGTCGCTTCCGAGTGCGCGCGCGGCCGAGCGCGCCGCGCAGATCGCGCTGACCGCCTTGCGCCGCCCGATCGACTGCGGCGGCCTGGAGTTCGTGCAGAGCGCCTCGATCGGGATTGCCGTCACGCGCAATCCCTGCGGCATCGAGTCGATGATGGTCAAGGCCGGCCAGGCGCTGTCGGGGGCCAAGCTCGCCGGGGGCAATACCGCGCGGACTTTCGTCGGCGCGCTCGGCTCGTCCGACCGGGATCGATTCGATCTCGAAAACGCCCTGCACCAGGCACTCGATCGCGATGAGCTGCGCCTGCATTACCAGCCGATCATCGATCCGGCGACGCATCGACTGGCCGGCATGGAGGCGCTGATGCGCTGGCAGCACGATGACCGCCTCCTCTATCCGGACGAATTCATTCCGCTCGCCGAAGAGACATCGCTGATTTTCAGGATGGGCGAATGGGCGGTTGGCGAAGCGCTGCGCCAGATCAGCCGATGGCGGGGTGTCGGACTGGTCGTGCCGACGGTCTCGGTCAATATTCATGTGCGTCACCTCGAGCAGCCCGAGCTGGCCGAGGCGGTGTCCAAAGCGCTCGACGCCACCGGTCTTGAGTCGTCAACGCTCGAGCTCGAGCTGACCGAAACCGGCGTGATGCGCGACATCAAGCGCTCGCTCGGCAGCCTGCATGGTCTGAAGCACCTTGGCGTGCGACTGGCACTCGACGATTTCGGCACCGGCTATTCGTCGCTCGCCTATCTCACCCAGCTGCCGATCGATACCCTCAAGATTGATCGCTCCTTCATTGATCAGCTCAGCGAGAACGGGCAAAGTCGCGCGATCGTGCGCTCGATCACCGCGCTGGCGCAGGCGCTTGGCCTGTCGACGGTGGCCGAGGGCGTCGAGACGCAATCGCAACTCGACTCGCTTCAGGCGCTCGGTTGCTAGGAAGTTCAGGGATTTTTCTTTGATCGACCCATGCCCGCCGATGATTTGCCACAATGGTTGTCGGGCTTTGAAGGCTTGGTG
>CAIKZV010000417.1 GCA_903831925.1 uncultured Burkholderiales bacterium | reverse complement strand
CACACGGACCAGGGTGATGACATCGGCGCCGGCGGGCAGCGAATCAGAAAAAAAGCTGCCGCCATAGGCTTGCGCCCGATCGGACAGCCCTTGTTCGGCAAAGCGCCGGGTCGCCAGTTCGGCGACCGCAGGCAGATCGAAGAGTTTGAGCTGCAGATGGGGGGCGCGTTCGGCGACTGCGCTGAGAAAAGTGCCCTGACCGCCGCCGACATCGAGCAGACAGCGGTGACGCTGCAACGAATAGGCTTCGAGCACCTGCTCCGATACCAGTGGTTGAGAGGCCGACATCAGCGCCGAATAGGCCTCGACCCGTTCTGCCGACAGCGTTTGCGGTGTCGCACCCGGCGTGGTGTCGGCATAGGGCCAGTAGCCCGACAGTGCGGTGCTCGGGCGCTGGCCGCGCATCAGGGCCACCGGATCGGCGAGGTCGTGATACAGCGATTCATGGTGCTCGACCATCGCGGCAATCGCCGGCTGCGCGACGATCGGTGCCCCCAGCGGGCCGAGTCCCCAGTGACCCTGGGCGCGGGCTTCAAGCAGCCGCAACGAGGCGGCGGCGGCCAGCAGGCGCGCGGCGGCGTCATCGGGCAGCGACAGGCGCCGTGCAAGCGCGGCGGTGGTCTGCGGACCTTCGGCGAGGATGTTGAATAGATTCAGGCGCACGCAGGCAAACAGCACCTGCGAGTAGGTGAAGCCTGCGACGATGTCGAAAAGCGCCTTTGATTCGCGGCGTGCGATCGGGCGGGTCAGCGGAAAGGCCGCGGCCCAGCGATGAAAACGCGGATTGGTCAGCAGCCGGTCGCGCAAAGACTGCCAGCGCCCGCGCAGGCCACCCGGTGCGCCGGCGGCATTCGGACTCGACGGGGAGTCGTTCATCTGGCCGGCAAATGGGACAGGTGGGACAGGTGGGACAGGCGACATCGGACCGGAGGCAGCCATGGTGTCAGGCGGTCCGGCGTCAGGCGGCGACGCGCTGAGCCGCCACGCGCCGGGCGACGTCTTCGCACCATGCCTTGGGCACCAGGCGCTCGGACTCCATCAGGACCAGCGCACGCAGCTTCGGGGCACCGGCGCAGGCCGGAATCGACTCGATGGCGCCGGCGACCAGGCCTTCGAAGTGGCGGATCGCGCCGTCCAGGCCAAGCTGGTGGGCGGCACTCGGGCGTCCGAGCAGGGCGTCCTGGCCGATCGGTTTGCCCAGCACGTCCGGGTCGCTCAGCACGTCGCGGATATCGTCGGCCACCTGATAGGCCTCACCCAGACGGTCGCCGAGCAGGCGCCATGCGTTCGGATCAGCGCCCGCGGCCTGCGCGCCTGCGGCGGTTGCGGCGGCAAACAGTGCGCCTGTCTTGGCACGCTGGTAGTCGGCCAGGGCGACGCGGGGTTCGCACTCCCAGGCCTGTCCGGCAACGATGCCAAACGGCATGCCGGTACCCTGGGCGATGGTGGAAAGCAGCGGAGCCAGTCGCAGGGGTGACTGGCCGGCAGCGGCTGCCAGCGTCTGAAACGCCATGACGATCAGCGCATCGCCGGCCAGGACGGCGAGCGGCTCGCCGAAGGCGGCCTGCACCGAGGGGCGCCCGCGCCGGGTGGCGGCATCGTCGAAACACGGCAGATCGTCGTGGACCAGCGAGGCGCAGTGCATCAGCTCAAGCGCAACCGCGGCCGCGTCCGAGAGGGCCGGATCATCGTCCCCGCAAGCCCGGGCGACTGCGATGCAAAGCTGTGGGCGAATGCGGGCGCCGCCCGGAAACACGCTGTGGCGGATGGCGGCGGACAGGCGAGGCGGTGCGCCGGGAATTTCATGCGTGCTGATTGCTGTGTCGAGCGCGCGCTCGATGCGAGCCAATGTGTCCATGATTGCCCCCTTTGCCCGTTGTGATCGCCGATCGACCGCGTGTAAATTCTGCTGGTCAGTCAACAGTGTCAATCAAGATAGACACATCGGCGATTGGCGTCAATCACCTGATCGCCGACTGACCGTCCTCAGGCGGTGGCAGAACCGGGATTCAGGCCGAGATCGCGGGCGAAGGCGATGATCCGGTCGGCGACCTGCACCGGATCCTCTTCGTGGGCGAGGTGCCCCAGACCAGGCAGCAGATCGAGTCTGGCGCCGCGCACCAGGCGGCTTACACGGTCGGCCTGGGCGGGGGGGATGGTCCGGTCGTTGGCGCCTGCTATCAGCAGCAGCCGGGTCTCGAGCCGCGGCAGATCACGTGCGAGGGCGTCCAGATCCCAGTTGGCCATCATCGCCAGCGCGCCGGCGATATGCCCCGGGTTTCGGACCAGCCGCATATAGCCCTGGCGGCCGGCCCGGTCGATGGTCGAGCCTGTGCTGGCCAGCAGTCGATCGATCGCGGTCTGATCACCCGCCAGCCGCGCCAGCAGCTGCGGCGCAAAGGCGATGCCGGCGAGCAGTTGTGCGGCAGGCGAAAACAGTTTGCCGGCCAGCCCGCCCAGCGGCAGGAAGGCGCCGTTGAGCGAGATCAGAGCCTTTGGCGTGACCAGGCCTTCGAGCTGCATTCGCGCTGCGATCGCCGCGCCGGCCGAATGACCGACGATGATCGACGGCGAGAAATCGCTGGCCTTGAGCAGCGCTGCGATCGCGCGCGCCATGCCCGGCATCGACATGGCACGAGGCGCCGGCATGGCGGTAAAGCCGTGGCCCGGAAGATCGGGCGCCAGGATCGAAAAGGAGCCGGCCAGACGCGGCGCCAGATCGCGCCACGAGTGAGTGGCCGCGCCAGTGCCGTGAAGCAGCAGAATGGCTGGGGCTTCAGTTGCGCCGAACCGCTGCACATGCCAGCGCAGTCCGCCGGCCTCGATGAAGTGGCTGGCGGCGCGATTGGGCCAGTCGAGGCCGTCGCGCGACCAGTCGAGGCGGGCTGGGATCGGCTCAGCGGCCACGGTGGGTCATGCGCGCCGAGGCGGCGGTCGCGGCCTGTACCGAGCGCGACATGGCGCTTGCGTCGGCGCGCGGCAAGGGCAGATAGGCAGCGCCCATTTCGGCAGCCAGTTCGCGTGCGCTGATCTGCGGCAGCGGCGAGGTGTCGATCAGCAGGGCGGTATGACCGGCAGCGCGCAGTCGGCGGGCCGACTGCCGGGCAGCGGTGTCGGCGCGGGCTCGCCCACCGGTACCGTCGAGGGCCACATTGCCGCGACCGTCTGTCAACAGGACGATGACCGGCGTGCCGCCGCGACGTCGGACGGCGTCGGCCAGCTCTGCCGCAGCGCTGATGCCGGCGGCAAGCGGCGT
>CAIKZV010000416.1 GCA_903831925.1 uncultured Burkholderiales bacterium | reverse complement strand
AGCCAAGGTCTGGTTTGCCGCGATGATGCCCGCGTCGAGCAAGAACTCGCTCACATTTTTGTGTGCCACACGCGCCGCTTCCTGAAGCAATTGCTTCACGGGTGCGCTGGCGCGAACGTCGATGCGCTCGGACTTGGAATGACTGACAGCGGTCATGGTCGACCTTTTTTGAAAAGTTGCACCTTTATATCGTCCGGACAACGTACTGACAATCGTTTTTGACGATTGCCCTCGTCATGCGCCGCCAACACCTCCAGCGCCGCAACCAAGATGCTGTTGGCCTCGTTTTCTTGACTGTATTTGAAATTCATCGAACAATGCGTTGAACTATTCTTCTTGGCGCTCTGATGAACATCCATCATCTGCCTGCAACATCGAACTCGGCTCAGCAGATCGAGCGGCTTCTTGGAGGTGGTCCACAGACGGCGGCCCAGCTGATGACCGCGACCGGACTCAGCCAACCAGCCATCTCACGAACTATGCGCGGGCTGTCCGCATCGGTGACATCCTTTCGCGTCAAGGGCGATAGAACGCCGATGTACGCGCTGCTGCGCCGACTGCCATTCGGGATCAACCCTCGACAGCACATCTACCGCTTGCTGGCCAGCGGATCCATCGAGCCCTTCGCCGACGTCGAATTTCTCTCGGGTGGCGCCACCCTCGAGCGCATCGGCTCGTTCACCCGGATGTATTCGGGACTCCCGCCGTACATGGCCTTCGCGGCCCCGTCCGGATTCCTGGGGCGGCAACTGGCTCAAGAGGCTGTGCGTTCACAGCAGTTCCCGTCTAGCCTCAAGGATTGGGGCGACGAGCACCATGTGGCCTATCTCTTCACGCGCGGTCTGAACCTGCCGGGCAACCTGGTGTTCGGCGACACCTCGCTGCAGCTGGAAATGGACTTCAGGGGCCTCGATCCGACGCCGACCACGGAGAAGCCGGCCCACTACCTCGCGATGGTCATGACACTCAAGGCCGCCGCTTATGGCTCGAGCGCTGGCGGCGAGCAGCCGAAGTTCCTGGGCATTGCCGAGGACTCGGGCCATGTCATCGTGAAGTTCGCCAAGCTTGGCAGCCGCATGGCCGAGTTGCTGCCGCTTGAGCACCTCGCACTGCGGTCACTGGCGGAGGTCGGCGTGCCGTCGTCAACGACCCAGTTGCTGAGCTCGGGTGACTACGTGTTCCTCGAGGTTCAGCGCTTCGACCGCATCGGCAAGTCCGGCCGCGTGGGCATGCTCTCGGCCGGTGCCGTCGACGACGAATTTTTCGGGATGCGGGACACTTGGCCGGAGTTTGCGGCCCGCTGCGTGCAGGCCAAGCACCTCTCGGCCGCGCACGCACGTCACGTTGACACCCTGGCGGCGTTCAGCGAGCTCATCGGCAACAGCGACCGTCACTTCGAGAACATCTCGCTGCTCATCGACGAAACGGGCGAATACGCTGGCATCGCGCCCGCCTACGACATATTGCCGATGCGCTATGCGTCGATCGGTGGGGGCGTGGACCCGGAGCTGACGCCGGTGGCACCCAGGGTGGGCACGATTGGCGCCAAGCCAGCGGTCTGGGCGCTTGCTTCGCAGGCCGCCGAACGATTCTGGCTCGCGGTGCAGACTGAAGAGCTGCCTGTTCCGATTTCCAAGAAGATGCGGCGTCTGGCGGCAATGAACCTCGCCGTGGTCAAGGCGTTTGTGGCGCCGCTCTTGCCGCCTGCCGGGTCAGCGTCAGCGGCGCCTCGGCGAGCGCGACGAGGCTGATACTTGGTGAGGGCAGTGGCGTTCATCGAATCGCAAACATCCACGCCTCAGGTGGCCATCCGGCCACCTTGCTTCAAGGCAGAAAGTCTTCCAGCGTCTGCCCGCAGCGCAGCCCGTCGATTTGCGCGAAGTGCGCATCGCGCGTCAGCAGTCCAGCGCCATGCTCCAGCGCGCTGGCGGCGATCCACAAGTCGTTGGT
>CAIKZV010000415.1 GCA_903831925.1 uncultured Burkholderiales bacterium | reverse complement strand
GTCCATAGCTGGTCGGCGCAAACCTGACGATAAAGCTGTGCAGGTCCTTGAGCGCTTCTCTGGTGGCGATCGGTTCTTTGTCGCCGTGGGTCATTGCGGGCCATTCGTGATCGACCAGCTCTTTCACGTAGGTTTTCAGCTTTGCACGGGCCTCATCCCTGATGTCGGGGGGATAGGACTCAAGTGTGCGGTAGATGTTGAAGAGCGCGCTGGCTTCCTTGGAGACGGTTTCGGCCGCAGCGCCGTGTGTTTGCCAGACCGCGATCGTGACGAAGGCCAGGATGAACCCGAAGACCGCTGAGATGGAGCCCGAGAAGATCGCGCCGAATTCGGTGTGGTCGACGAATTGGAGCGACGGCAGCACCTTTCGGACAACAAGCAGCATGGCGACAGCGGTCAGCGAAAAGACCATTGCCATCGCGGCAAGCGTGAGGAGCGGATGCAGTTCGATCAGCAGGGGAAACTGGTTCGTGAACAGGAAGGGCGATGTCATCGTGATTTTTTGCGAAAGAGATGGCCCTGGAGCCGAAGGTCGACACTGATCAGACCGTGCCGGTAAAGCGCGTCACGATCGCGGCATAGCGCTGCGGCCAGTCGCGCAGAGTGCTGTCATCACTGCCGCCGATCACGCGGTTCAGAAAGGCGCTGGTGAGTTCGCGGGTCGCGGTCTTGACCTGCGCATTGAGCAGATCGCCGCCCGGACTCGTGCGATCGGTGAACATGCTGTGCGAGCCGCCGGTAAACACCGCCAGCATCTTGCGGCTGCCACCGACCGCCTCGAAGACCGCGAGCCGATCCTCGGCGCCGCTGTAGTAGCCAGGCACGCGGATGATGTCTTCGGTGGCGGTGATGTGCAGGCTCGGGATCTGCACCGGCGCAAGGATCTGGCGCATCGAGGTTTCGCCGTAGAAGGGCGGCGCCGAGATCAGAATGGCAGCACTCACCCGCGGCTCGCGCAGCGTGATCGTGCTGCCCTTGCGTGCCACGGTGGCGCCTGCGGCCATCAGCGTGGTGTTGGCGCCATATGAATGACCTGCGGCGACGATGCGCCTGCTGTCGAGGCGCGCACCGAGCTCACCCGCAAACACATTGTCGAGCGCAAAGCTCAGGTCATGGACGCGGTCGATGGCCTCGGACTCGTTGGCCGCATCCTGCAGGCGCGAGACCAGGGAAAACGGACTGCCGCTGCTCCACAGGCTGCGATCGCTGCCGACATGCTGCAGGTGCAGACTGGCAAAGCCCTGGCTGGCCCAATGGGTGCCGAGATAGGTATAGCCATTGCGTGAACCGCCCAGCCCATGCGAGAAGACGATCAGCGGCACCGGCTGCTCGGGGGTGGCGACATTTGGCAGATACAGCCGCGCCGGCACCGACCGGCCGCGGGCACTGTCGGTCCAGTCGAGGTTGATCGCCTGATAGGGCAGCTCCTGCGCCTGCAGGCCGCGTGCGCCGGGGCCGCAGTTGGCAAACACCACGGCCGAGGCCGTGCCGAGCAGAAAGGTGCGACGTGCTGCGTTCATGGCGGTCTCATGCCAGGAGGGGGAGGGCGATCTTATCTCCTCAGACCGGCGTGTCGCCGGCAATCGTCACGCGATGCCCGTAGCGCCGATGCGGGAAGTAGTCCCAGACCGCCAGATGCTGCGCGCAGCGGTTGTCCCAGAAGGCAATCGAGCCCGGCGCCCAGTGAAAGCGGCATTTGAAGTCATCGAGTTCGATGTGTCGAAACAGCATCTGCAGGATGGCGTCGCTCTCGGACTTGCGCAGGCCTTCGATGCGGGTGGTGAAGCCGCTGTTCACATAGAGCGCCTTGCGCCCGGTGACCGGATGCGTGCGCCCGATCGGATGGCTCGACACCGGATAGTCGCCCGCGCCCTGCTTCTGACGCACGCCGTAGGTATAGCCGCCGTCGTGCACTGCGCGCAGGCCGTCGAGCATCTTGCGGACCGGCTCCGAGAGCGTCTCCCAGGCGGCATACATGTTTGAGAAAAGCGTGTCGCCGCCGCCATTGGCCGGCACTTCGTGCATGTAGAGGATCGAGGCCATCGGCGGCTGGGCATCGCAGGACACATCGGTGTGCCAGACCTCGCCGGCCACGCCCTTGGAGTTCTCGTCGGCCTTGATCTCGAGCACCTCGGGATGGGCCTTCATGCCATAGACCGGATGGACATGCAGCTCGCCGAAGCGGCGCCCGAAATCCTTGTGCTGCTCGATGCTCATTTTCTGGTCGCGAAAGAAGATGACCAGATGCTCGGCGAGCGCCCGCTTGACCTCGGTGAGCTGCTGCTCGCTGATCGGGCGCGACAGATCGATGCCGTCGAGCGTGGCGCCGATGGTGGGTGTGAGCCGCGTCACCCCGATGGTTTCATAGCCGGTGATTGGCCGATCGGCCACGTCGAATCGCTTCATTGCAGTCTCCTGGAGGGCGGCGTCATCGCGCAGCGTCAGATCGAGACTAACGCCCCTTGGCTCAGGAGGCCAGCCGCTTAATCGACTGACCTTGATCAGGATTCCGTGACAAAAGTCATGTCGGATTTCTTTACACCCCCCGAGCGGTGAATTCTGACCCGAACCCAGCGAAACCAGCTGATTTCGACCGCTTTGCGATGAGATTGGCTGCAACTGGCACAAAAGCGTGATTTAAGTCACGTCGACGAATTTGACAGCGCTGGCAGAGAGTTTTTTGCTGAAAAACCCTGACCGCCAGCACTGGAGCCATTCTCGGGGTGGTGGCACACCAATTGCGTTGAGTTGACCATGAAGGGCGCGCTGGGTGCCCTTGCTGAAATTCACACTCAACGAGAAAGCACCATGACACTCACATTTTCGATCAGGAGCCTGGCTGCCGCGCTCTGCTCGG
>CAIKZV010000414.1 GCA_903831925.1 uncultured Burkholderiales bacterium | reverse complement strand
GTGAGGAGCCGGTAGAGATAGCCGTGATAGGCCATTCCCCGCCTGGCATCAGCGAAATCCGGGCCAAGCGGGCTCTGGGTTTCGCCAGGCAACGACGCCCAGTACAGGCCATCGCGCTTGCCTGGCGAGGATAAGGCACGCAATGCAAAGTGCTTGGTCGCCTTGCCATCCGGGTCCCTGGTGAAATATTCCTCCTGGGCGTCGGTGTAGGCCAGCACAACCTGAATCGCGGCGAGCTCGTTGCGCCCGATGCGACGGGTACGCATCTCGGCAGGCGCAGCCCGGGTATTGAATCGCCAGCCTGACGCGGACTGCACCAGTGGAATCGGCAGCGTCCAGCCATTGGTGCCCACCTGGAGCATGGCTTTGCCACTGCCCGAATCGATGATTTTGTGACCCCGCGACCAGGACTCGAGGAAAGACAGCTTGTCGGCATCCGAACTCGCGCTGTCGGGAATGTAGCGCTTGTAATCCGCGCCGAGAACCGTCTTGAGCTGAACATCGTCGCTGCGCGCAATCCCGTCGACCAGCGCTTCCGTGGCGGCCTCCGGTGTTGCAAACAGGGCTTGCGCATAAGTCGCGGGCGCGAACGCGAGGGCGCTGGCCATCAGTGCCGTTCCGAAAGCCACGCGCGACAAGCGCAGGGGAGATGACTTTGTCTTCATGTCCATATTTCCTGTTATCGACCGCGACCACCGCCGCCGGCGGCCCTTGCTGCACCACCGCCACCACCGCCACCACCGCCAGCCCTTGCGGCCCCGGCATTTGCAGCGGCAGGCCTTGCGGCTGCGGGTCGCGCTTCGGCTGACCTTGTCGCGCCGGCGCCAGGCATCGCACCACCGGCGGCCGCAGCCGGCGCTCTTGCAGGCACCGCCTGCGGTCGCTGTGCGGCAGCCTGGCTCGCCGCACCGCGATCGACCTGCTGGCGCGGCTGACGATCGCCCGCACCGCTCAGCGCGTTGTCCCGTGAGGACTGCTGCGCACGCTGACGCGCAGCATCACGGTCAGCAGCCTCTGCCCTCTGACGCGCGGCTTCGCGATCTGCACCTTCTGCCCTCTGACGCGCGGCTTCGCGATCAGGCACCTGACCACCAGCGCCGGCCCCTGCAACCGGTCTGGCTGCCGACCGATCCTGGCCTGCGGTTCGATCCTGCATGGTTTGCGCGGCGCGCTCGCGGCTTGCATCGCGGCTCGCATCCCGAGTGGGCTCGCGGTTAGCGCCACTGGGCGCCTCTCTGCCGCGGAACTGCTCGCGATCGGCCACCTCGCGCTGCTTGTCCAGCTTCTGGCGCGTGCTGTCACCACCCCTGTAGGGCGTGTTGCCGCGATGACTGGAATCGTGATTCCAGCTTGTATTGCTCGCATTCACACTCATGCGATGGTTGACGTTGATGTTGTTGTAGCGATTGACGTTGATATTGACGTTGCCGTACCCCCAATTGAACCCTCCCCACAATGCATTGGTCACACCAATGCCGATACCCCATGCGATGCCGGTGGCAATCGTGCGCGACCACCAGTAACCCGGGGGCGGCGGATAGTAGTAAGGCGGATAGGACGGATACATCCATGGCCCGTAAACCACCGCCGGATTGTAGGCGGGCACGTAAATCACCGAGGGTTGCGCCGGCTGGATCACGATCACTTGCGGCGGCGGCGCGGCCGAAGACGCAGCGACGGTCGTCGATGTTGCGGCAGGGGGCGATGCCGCCTGCATCGAGACATTCACCTGTTCGTTCGACTGCAGGTTTCCAGCCTTTTGCGCGCTCAGTCGCAGGCGCTGCACCGAGTCCATCACGTCTTGTGGCTGCGCGAGGAAGGCGTCGCCAAGGGTGCGCACATAGTCGGGCCTGTCACCCAGCGTAATCAGGGCATCGGGAAAGGCCACCAGCGAAGCGACCGACGGATCCCACGGCTGGCTTTCGACCATCTTGACGGCAGAGTCGCCCTTGGCGTCAGGATGAGCCTTGGACCAGGCCACAGCTTGGGCAAACTCGTCGGGATAGGTCGCGGCCATCAGGACCTGAGACAAAAGCGGATCGGGATACAAGGCAATTTGCGCAAGCATCTGGTCGAGCTGCTCGACGGTGAAGGGTCTGTCAGCGCTTTGCGCCGCCGCTACCAAGGGCAGCAGCAAAAGCATGGCAAGAAACATCTGCCTGAGCCGCGAGCGAATTTTTTTGATCACGTGATCCTCCTGGAAATCAGCTGCCCGGCTGTTGCAATGAGCGAGGTAAAAAAATATTTTACCTTATGTCGAATTCCTCGCCCAATCATCACAGCGTTGCGCATCGATGGGGTGACCCGCCTCGCGAAAGCGCGCCGCTGCAGCGGCAAATTGCGACAGTGCCTCATTGGTGGCGCCGCGGGTGGCAGCAATATACCCGCGCACCTCGTGGTGTGCGGCATACCAGGCCGGCAAGCGCATGACGACATTCGCCAGGTAAGCACACTGCTCCTCGTGCTTTTCGGCCAGCGCCAGTTCGCCGGCACGCGCGGCGGCGATCGCCGCAGGTACCGCGAACGTGATCCGGCAGCCCGGGCAGGTTTCCAGCGGCCCGCGCACCGAGGCACTGGCGTCTTCCATAACATGCAGCGCCGCAGCCGGGTCGTCGGCATGCAAATTGATACGAGTCCCATAGATCCGGTCGAGCAGATGAAAACCGATGTCGGTCTGGCGCGCGACGTCCAGGGCTTCGTCGATCAGGGCACGCGCCTCGTCACGCTGCCCTTCATGCAGCGCCACTTCGGCCAGGCGCTGAAGCGACAGCGCCTCGCCCACTGGCCCGCCAATGGCACGGTGAAGCCGGGCGCCTTCACGCAAATGCTCGCGTGCTTCGGACAGGTTACCGGCGAGCCACTCTGCCTCGCCTCTCAGCGTCACGCCGAACGCATGGCCACGCATGGCGCCAAGCCTCTGCGCCTCGGTTGAAAGGGACTGGGCGAAATGGATGACATCCGCGTAGGGGCGGGCACCGTAGAGGAAGCGCTGAGTGATGCACAAATGGCC
>CAIKZV010000413.1 GCA_903831925.1 uncultured Burkholderiales bacterium | reverse complement strand
TAGTAGCCATGCGAGAGCACATAAGTGCCGACCATAATTCGCCGCCGCACCTCGGCACCAAAACCCTCGGCACGGCTTTTACGGTAGAGATCGCGCAGGTCGGTGTAGTGCTCGGCACGATGGCCGTAGCGCACGCCATCGAATCGGGACAGATTGCTCGAGGCCTCGGCGGGCGCGATCACGTAATAGGCCGGGATGGTGAGCTGGGTGCGCGGCAGGGAGATGTCGTGCAGCTCGGCGCCCAGTGCGACAAGCCCATCGAGCGCGATGCGAACCGCCTGCTCGACATCGGCCGAAAGGCCCTGTGCAAAATATTCGCGCGGCAGTCCGATGCGAAGGCCTGCCAGCGGCCGGGACTCGGTGACCGATGCCGCCCGCCCCGCCGGCAGCACCGGCGCCAGCATGCCGGCAACAAAATCGTCGGCCTCCCGCTCGAGGCTGGTGGCATCACGCGGATCGAAGCCGGACATGGCAGTCAGGAGCGAAGCACAGTCGGCGGCAGAGGCGGCCATCGCGCCGCCCTGATCGAGGCTCGAGGCAAAGGCGATCATGCCGAAGCGCGAGACCCGTCCGTAGGTCGGCTTGATGCCGGTGATGCCGCACATTGCTGCAGGCTGACGCACCGACCCGCCGGTATCGGTCCCGGTGGCAAGCGGCGCGAGCCCTGCCGCGACTGCCGCGGCCGATCCGCCGGACGAGCCACCCGGCACGGCAGCGGTATCCCAGGGATTGCGGACCGCGCCAAAAAAAGAGTTTTCGTTGGCCGAGCCCATGGCGAACTCGTCGCAATTGGTTTTGCCCAGACAGACTGCGCCAGCCGCAGCCAGTTTTTCGACCACCGTGGCATCAAAGGGGCTGACATAGTCGGCCAGCATCTTCGAGCCGGCGGTCGATCGCCACTGGCGGGTTACGAAGATATCTTTGTGGGCGATTGGCATGCCCAGCAGGGCGGTGCGTTCGCCGGCGGCCAGTCGCTGATCGGCCAGGCGAGCCTGCGCAAGCGTCGCCTCGGGCAGGACATCAATGAAGGCATTGAGGGAGCTGGCCTCGATGCGCTGCAAAAAATGCGCTGCGAGGGCTTCGGCGCTGACCTCGCCGGCGTCGAGCGCCTTGCGCAGCGCCGACATCGGCAAGGTGTGCCAGACGGGCGTCGCGGGCGCGGTCATTCGATCACCCGCGGCACGAGATACAGACCGTGATCGGTCGCCGGCGCACCCTGCTGATAGTCGGCACGCCGGTCGGGCTCGGTGACCTGATCGGGGCGCAGACGCAACGAAGGCTCGCCGGCATGCGTCATCGGCTCGACGCCGGCGGTGTCGACAGCCTGCAGCGATTCGATCAGCCCCAGCACGCTGTTGAGCTGCGCCAGCATCAGCGAGGCCTCATCGGGAGACAGTTCAAGGCGGGCAAGCTCGGCGATTCGGGCGACTTCGGTAGCGGTGAGGGACAGCGCAAGACTCCTGTTTATCTCGTGATCTGAAGGGATTATAAGGTATGATTCGCGTCGTTTCTGAGGACGCTGCGGCGGCTTCGAAGGCACGTCAGCAAAGCCTCGGCCTTACCCGCCTCCCCCTCTTTTCATTCACCGGATCACTCACCCGGAACCGGCATGTTCGGATACTTTCGGAAATATCTTTCCAACGATCTCGCGATCGACCTCGGCACGGCCAATACCCTGATCTATGTCAGAGGCAAGGGCATCGTGCTGAATGAGCCCTCCGTGGTCGCCATCCGTCAGGAAGGCGGCCCCAGCGGCAAGAAGACCATTTCGGCGGTCGGCAAGGAAGCCAAGCAGATGCTCGGCAAAGTGCCCGGCAATATCGAGGCAATTCGCCCGATGAAGGACGGCGTGATCGCCGACTTCACCGTGACCGAGCAGATGCTCAAGCAGTTCATCCGCATGGTGCATCCCGGGTCGCTGTTTGCGCCAAATCCGCGAATCATCATCTGCGTGCCCTGCGGCTCGACCCAGGTCGAGCGGCGGGCGATCCGCGAATCGGCACTGGGCGCAGGCGCGGCGCAGGTCTTTCTGATCGAAGAGCCGATGGCGGCCGCGAGCGGCGCTGGCCTGCCGGTCTCGGATGCCACCGGCTCGATGGTGGTCGACATCGGCGGGGGCACCACCGAAGTCGGCGTGATCTCGCTGGGCGGCATGGTGTATGCCGGATCGGTGCGCGTCGGCGGCGACAAGTTCGATGAGGCGATCATCAACT
>CAIKZV010000412.1 GCA_903831925.1 uncultured Burkholderiales bacterium | reverse complement strand
TCTCGCTCGGCGGCATGGTCTATTCCGGGTCGGTGCGCGTGGGCGGCGACAAGTTCGACGAAGCGATCATCAACTACCTCCGCCGCAACTACGGCATGCTGATTGGTGAGACCACGGCCGAATCGATCAAGAAAGCCATCGGATCAGCCTTTCCCGGCTCAGAGGTCAAGGAGATGGAAGTCAAGGGCCGCAACCTGTCGGAAGGCATTCCGCGCGGCTTCACCGTGTCGTCCAATGAAATCCTCGAAGCCCTGACCGATCCGCTCAACCAGATCGTCTCTGCAGTCAAGATCGCGCTCGAACAGACCCCGCCCGAACTCGGCGCCGACATCGCCGAGCGCGGCATGATGCTCACCGGCGGCGGCGCGCTGTTGCGCGACCTCGATCGGCTGCTCATGGAAGAGACCGGTCTGCCGGTGCTGGTGGCCGATGATCCTCTGACCTGCGTGGTGCGCGGCTGCGGCATGGCCCTCGAGCGCATGGACAAGCTCGGAACCATCTTCACCAGCGAATAACCTGAGAGTCGGGCAATGGATCGAAGCCCGCCGCCGTTCTTCAAGCAGGGTCCGTCTGCCAACGCACGGCTCGCATTTTTCACCCTCCTGGGTCTGGCGCTGCTGATGATCGACGCACGCACCGGCCTGCTCGGTGCCATGCGCCAGGGCGTGGGCACCGTGCTCTATCCGCTGCAGCGGGGCCTCCTCGTGCCGCGTGACACCCTCTCGATGACCTTCGACTATGTCGGCGAAATCGCGAGGCTGCGCACCGAGAACAGCGAACTGCGTCGCATCGAGGCGGCCAACGCCCGGCAACTGCTGCAGGTCGAGCAGCTCGCCCAGGAAAATCACCAACTCAGAGAAGTCCTGCAAACGCGGGAGCGAACCGCGGTCAAGAGCGTCGTGGCTGAGGTGCTCTACGACACGCGTGATCCCTTCAGTCGAAAACTGGTGCTCGACAAGGGTCTGCAGCAGGGCATCACTGCCGGGCAGCCGGTGGTCGATGCCACCGGTGTGGTCGGCCAGATCACCCGGGTGTTTCCGCTGACCGCCGAACTCACCATGGTGACCGATCGCAACCTGACCATTCCGGTTCAGGTTCAACGCAGCGGCCAGCGGGCGATCGCCACCGGCAGTACGACGGCGGGTCGCCTCGAATTGCGCTATATGCTGGTCAATGCCGACATCAGGGAAGGCGACACCATCGTGACCTCAGGGCTAGACAGCCTCTATCCGCCGGGCTTGCCGGTCGGTCGCGTGGTCACGATCGATCGCGCCGGCAGCGGCAACTTTGCCCGTGTGGTGGTCGAGCCGATTGCCAGCATCGAGAGCAGCCGCCTGCTGCTGGTGCTGCTGGTCGACCGTTCCGGATTGCCACCGCCGCCACCGGTCGAGGCGGTCGAGACGCCGCGCAGCAAACGCGCTGCCGCCGCTACACGACGCAACTGAAGAAACCGACGCGACCCGAGCCCGATTCGATGCCAATGCCCGCCGAATACCTGCTGCTGCCCGCCAACCGCGCCTTCATCGCCCTGTCGATCCTGGTCGCGCTGGTGCTCGACATCATGCCGTGGGGCCGCAGCTTCGGCGTCCCCGATTTCCTCGCTGTCGTGCTGGTGTTCTGGAACATTCATCAGCCGCGCATGGTGGGCTTTGGCGTGTCCTTTCTGATGGGACTGATGATGGATGTGCATGCCTCGGCGCTGCTGGGCGAGCGGGCGCTGGCCTACACCCTGCTGTCCTATGGCGCCAGCACGATGCACCGGCGGGTGCCGTGGTTCAAGCTCGGCGGGCAGATGCTGCATGTGCTGCCGCTGTTCCTGGCCGCCCAGCTGGTGGTGGTGGCGGTGCGCATGTCGGTCGGCGGACCCTTCCCCGGACTGGGCTATTTCCTGCAGAGCCTCTCATCGACACTGTTATGGCCGCTGGCAGACGTGCTGCTGCTTTTGCCGCAGCGTCGCGCGGTCAACCGCGACGAAAACCGCCCGATCTGAGCCATCAGCATGATCGACGTCAGCAAGAGTGAATCCGACCTGAGGCGACTGCGCTGGCGGCTGGTGTTCGCCGGCGCAATGGTCGTGCTCATGTTCTGCATCGTCCTGTCGCGCTTCGTCTGGCTTCAGGTGTTCCGCCACGATGCCTTTCATGCTCAGGCCGAAGACAACCGCATCACGGTTGTGCCGGTCGCGCCGGCACGTGGGCTAATCTATGACCGCAACGGCGTCATGCTGGCCGAGAATGTTTCGGCCTTCACCCTCGAGCTGTCGCCGCGCCAGATCGTCGATCTCGACAAGACGATTGATGAACTCGCGCAGATCATCGAGATCGGTCAGCGCGAACGGCGCCGCTTCAAGCGGCTTTACGACGACTCGCGCAACGCCGAGTGGCTGCCCCTGAAAACCCGGCTGACCGACGAAGAAATCGCGCGGATCGCCGCGAATCGCTTTCGCTTCGACGGCGTCGAAGTGCGGGCCAGGCTGTTTCGCAATTATCCGCTGGGCGACACCGGCGCGCATGTGGTCGGCTACATCGGACGCATCTCGCCCGATGAGAAGCGCAGGCTCGAAGACGATGGCGAAAGCTCCGATTACGCCGGCCTGAATCACATGGGCAAGGTCGGAATCGAGCTCAGCTACGAGAGCACGCTGCGCGGCGAGACCGGCTTTGAAGAAGTCGAGGTGTCGGCCGGTGGCCGGGCGGTGCGATCGCTGTCGCGCGACGCTGCGCAGACCGGCAAGAACCTCACCCTGGCGATCGATATCCGGCTGCAGCGCCTGGTCCAGGAGTGGTACGGCAAACGCAAAGGCGCAATGGTCGCGATCGACCCGGCCACCGGCGAAGTGCTGGCCTTCGTCTCGATGCCCACCTTCGATCCCAACCATTTCATCGACGGCATCGATCCGCAGACCTGGCAGTCGCTCAATGAAGACCCCGACAAGCCGATGCTCAACCGGGCGCTGCGGGGCACCTATCCACCCGGCTCGACCTACAAGCCCTTCATGGCACTGGCCGTCCTGCAAAACGGAGTGCGCGGCCCGACCACCACCATCAGCGATCCGGGCTATTACATGCTCGGCGGCCACCGGTTTCGCGACTCGAATCCCAACGGCCATGGCGCAGTCGATCTCAGAAAATCCATCGCGGTCTCGTCCGACACCTACTACTACGGCGCGGCCTACGAGCTCGGTGTCGATCGCATTCACGACTTCATGAAACCCTGGGGATTCGGGCAACTCACCGGCATCGACATGCCCAGCGAGACCACCGGCATCCTGCCGTCGTCGGCCTGGAAGATGAAGCGCTACAAGACCCGATGGCTGCCGGGCGAGACGCCGTCGATCGGCATCGGGCAGGGCTACAACGCCTTCACCATCCTGCAGCTCGCCAATGCCACCGCAATTCTGGCCAACGGCGGCAAGGTTCTGAGGCCGCATGTGGTCAAGTCGATCGTCGATCCGATCGATGGCAGTCGCACCCCACCGGTCAGTGAGCCTGATGTCACCATCCCGCTGCGGCCCGACTATGTCGCACTGGTCAAGCAGGGCATGGTCGATGTCAACCGCACGGGCACCGGTCGGGCTGCCTTTGCAGGGGCCGAATACGTCGCCGCAGGCAAGACCGGCACCGTGCAGGTGATCGGCATGAAGCAGAACGAAAAATACGACGCCAGGCGAATTGCCGAGCGCTTTCGCGATCACTCGCTCTTCATGGCCTTTGCGCCGGTCGACAATCCGAAGATCGCGCTGGCGCTGATCGTCGAGAACGGCGGCTTCGGCGCGCAGGCCGCCGCGCCGATCGCCCGCAAGGTGCTGGACTACGTACTGCTCGGCAAGCTGCCCAAAGACACCGTCGAGCCCTTCCCGATGCGGCCCGAACTCGACGAAAGCGAGATGCGCGACGTCCCCGAACCCGAGCCCGACCCAGCAGCGAGCCCTGCACCGGGCGCGACCGCACCATCGGCCGCACCGTCCGCCGCAGCGAAAGCACCCTCACCCAAGCCCCCCGCCCCGAAGGCTGCCGCGAATTCACCGCCCGCCGCGAACAAGGCCGGTGCAGCGCCGACCTCCAGCGGAGCCCGAAACTGATGGGCTCGACCGCCTTGTCCCTGAATCGCCGCTCCCCGTGGGAGCTGGTGCGTCGCTTCATTTTGGTCTTCGACCGACCGCTGCTGATTGCGCTTGGCGTGATCCTGATCATCAGCATTGCCAACATGTACTCGGCAGGGCTCGACTTCCCGGGCCGCTTCAACGGCCACCTGCGCAACATCGGCGTTGCGCTGGCCGTGATGTGGGTGGCCGCGCTCCTGCCACCCAGTGTCCTGATGCGAGCCGCACTGCCGCTCTATGTGGTCGGCATTGCCCTGCTGGTGGCGGTCGCGCTCTTTGGCTCGACAAGCAAGGGGGCGACCCGCTGGCTCGACCTGGGCTTTACCCGTATCCAGCCGTCCGAGATGCTCAAGCT
>CAIKZV010000411.1 GCA_903831925.1 uncultured Burkholderiales bacterium | reverse complement strand
CCGCCAAACGCTATGCGGTGCGCGCCATCAACCGTGCACTCGAAGGCATCACCGTGCCCACCGTGGTTCATCTGTGCTTCGGCTATGCCGCGGTCGTGCCCGGGCAAAAACCCAGCGGCTACTCATTCCTGCCGGGTCTTGCCGACAGCCATGCACGACAGATTTCGATCGAAGCCGCGCAGCCGCGCCTGGACCTCGGTGTGCTCAGCGATCTGGCCGGCAAGACCATCATGCTGGGGGTGATCGACCTGGGCGACCACCACATCGAGACAGCCGAGACGGTGGCCGCGCGCATCCGCGCCGGGCTCAAATATGTGCCAGCCGAAAACCTCATTCCAGCGCCCGACTGCGGCATGAAATACCTGCCCCGCGAGGTGGCCTTCGGCAAGCTCAAGGCACTGGCCGACGGCGCGCGAATCGTGAGGGCTGAGCTAAGCTGAGCGAAGATGTCGGGACGCGTAAGGTCGACAACGCACCCGACAATCGAGCCAGACACCCGACCGACTAAGTTCGCTGCGCGCCCCACGCCAGAATCGCATCCTGCATGGCATTCAGGCGGGCCGGCTTCTCGATGTAATCGTTCATCCCGGCATCCAGGCAGCGGTCACGGTCCGACAGCAGCGCATCGGCGGTGACCGCCACGATCCAGGGTGTGTCGGGCGAGGTGAAGCGCTGCCTGATCTCACGCGTGACATCGAGCCCGCTCATCCCGGGCATGTGCACATCCATGAACACGATGTCGTAGGCCTTGCGCGAGATCGCAGTGAGCACATCGGCGCCACTTGCGACCGCATCGACCGCATAGCCCATGCGCTCGAGCACCATCTGCGAGAGCAGGCGATTGGTCGGATTGTCTTCGGCGAGCAGCAGACTCGCCGGCAAACGCTGAGCCAGACTCGCGTCCAGCCGGTTGGCTGACAGCGCTCTGACAGACCTGTTCTGAACGTCAGCAGGGTGATCGGCGAGCGGCGCCAGCAGCGTGAAGGTGAAGGTGGTCCCGACACCCGGCACGCTGCTCACGCTGATCTCGCCGCCCATCAGCTCGATCAGACGCTTGCTGATCACCAGCCCGAGTCCGGTGCCGCCATGGCGTCGCGTGCTCGAGGCATCGAGCTGCGAAAACGCGCTGAACAGCCGCGTGATCCCTTCGGCCGAGATCCCGATCCCTGAATCAACCACCTCGATGCGCAGCGATTGCGGCGCCACCGCACCGACCCGCACCACCACTTCACCCGACTCGGTGAACTTCACCGCATTGGCGATCAGATTGAGCAGGATCTGACGCAGCCGTCCGGCGTCGCCCATGATCCAGTTCGGCACCGTCGGCGCCACCTCGCAGCGCAGACCAATCCCTTTGCCGGCGGCCTCATTCGCCAGCACCTGAATCGCCTCGTCCAGACAGCGGCGCAGGTCCAGCGGGTGAGAGTCGAGGCGGATTCGACCGGCATCGATCGAGGAAAAATCGAGAATGTCGTTGATGACCGCGAGCAGCGCATTGCCGCTCAACTGGATCGTCTCGAGGTAGTCGCGCTGCTCCTCGCTCAGGTCGGTGGAAAACATCAGCTCGGTCATGCCGATGACACCGTTCATGGGCGTGCGCAACTCGTGGCTCATCACCGCCAGAAACTCGGCGCGCGCCTTGGCTGCCGCGGTCGCAGTCTCGCGCTCAATCTCGGCGCGACGGCGCTCGCCGATTTCCTGCTCGACCTGGCGGCGCAAGACGACGAGGTTACGGCGCAACTCCATCTGCGCCACGATCTGCCGGCCGAGCACCTCCAGCGCATCACGCTGCGCTTCGGACAACTGGCGCGAGACATGGTCGATCACGCACAGTGCGCCCACCGCATGGCCGGTGGACGACACCAGCGGCGCCCCGGCATAAAACCGCAGATTGAAATCGCCGGTGACCAGGGGATTGTCGGCAAAACGCGGATCCTGCGTGGCATCGGGCACGGTCATCACATGGTGCTGGTCGAGGATCGCGTGAGCGCAGAACGACACCTCGCGCGAGGTCTCGGTGTCATCCATCCCGATGCGCGACTTGAACCACTGCCGCTCACCATCGACCAGGCTCACCAGCACGATCGGCGTCTGGCAGATGTGCGCCGCGAGCCGCGTCAGATCGTCGAAGGACTTCTCGGGCAGGGTATCGAGGATGTCGTAGGCCTGCAGCGCAGCCAGACGCTCAGCCTCGTTCGAAGGAATGGGTGCAGAAGGCATTTGAATCAGGAGAACATCAATTGGGGGGGGGAATCTAGCAAAAAAGCGTTTTTTCTCACAACTTGGACATCAATTTTCGGGAAACCGGATCGCTGCGGAAGCGGCCCCAGGGTCGACCCATAGCTGTCTGGGTCGATACGACACCACCAGAACACGGCCAAGGGCCCGCGGCAATGTCAGACGCACCGCGTTGACCGCGCGGGTTGGCGATGACTCCGCCCGGATCTCCGTCGGCTCTTCATGGCGATGAGCGCCGGGCGCCACAAGCGTCTGCATCAACCGCTCCTGCAACAGCCTTTGCACTCTGGCCGCATCAGGCCACACCCAGTTGCGCAACAGCAAATTCGTCTGGCCTGGGGGCGCACGCCCCGGATCGAGCACATGCAACTCGATCTGCTCAGTCCACTGTTGTTGCACCCGCAACAGGTGAGCCTGCAGTTCGGCAGGCTTCATGGCCGAAAACTGCGCGAGAAAGGCCTGCATCGGTCGGTCAGGCGCAAGCGACGCATGCAGCGCCTCGACATAGTCGATAAAAAGACTGAGCGAGAGGTGCCGCTCATCGCGCAAGACCAGCGTTGCCCGGTTGGCCTGCAGTTCATGCGCATTGACCGCCGGCGCAATGGCGCCACTGGCGATGGCCGTCAGCAGCAGCGACACCACCGCGCTGCCTGCCCGCCAAGGCCTCATCGGCAATACGAGACCGCAGGCTGGGTCGTCGCGCCCGCGCCGCTTGTGAACTGAAAGGTCCAGCAGGCACTCTTGCCCTTGTTGGCATTGAGCGCGAGCAACGTAACCAGGTCCGAGCCGGTGACGCGTTTGTAGCGGACCCGATAGGTGCCGGCGGGATTCGCATAACTGTCGGATCCGGTCTCGGTCGTGGTGAAGGCCGACGCCGCGTTGAACTGAAGGACCTGATAACCGTCGCTGGCGTCGGTCGTGAGGGTCATGGCCGAATCAGCGAAGGGGGTCACCGGCGGCTGGCGGATCGGGCTGTATTTCGCGCCCTGCCCGGCCAGATCAGGGCTGGGCGTGCCGCGAAAGCACGACAGGACATACGGCGAAGCATCGGACACGTGATAGCTGTAGCCCGCCGGCGCATTCGAGACCGCCGAAGTGTTGCCGCCGCAGACCCCGTCACGCGTGGCGACCGTGCCATCAGCATTGTTGTAGCCGAAGATCGCAAAACCATCGAGCGCCCAGCCGATCGGGTGG
>CAIKZV010000410.1 GCA_903831925.1 uncultured Burkholderiales bacterium | reverse complement strand
GCGTTGCCGCGGGTCTCGAAGATCGCTGCCACGCCCATCTTGGTCATGCCCATGAAAGCATGCGGCGCAGCGGCCGAAACCAACGCATCCGCGGCGATCTGGATGCCACCATCGGTGCCGTTCTTGAAGCCTACTGGGCAGCTCAGGCCCGAGGCGAGCTGGCGGTGACTGGGGCTCTCGGTGGTGCGCGCGCCGACCGCGCCCCAAGCGATCAGATCGCTCTGGTACTGCGGACTGAGCAGGTCGAGAAACTCGGTGCCTGCGGGCAGGCCGATCGCGTTGATCGCCAACAGCAGCTCGCGCGCCCGGCGCAGGCCCTCGTTGATGCGAAAGCTGCCATCAAGCCGAGGGTCATTGATGTAGCCCTTCCAGCCCACGGTCGTACGGGGTTTCTCGAAGTAGACCCGCATCACGACGATCAGTTCGCCGGCCAATTCATGGGCCAGCGGCAACAGGCGACGGGCATAGGCGATGGCCTGGTCATGGTCATGGATCGAGCAGGGCCCGACCACCGCCACCAGCCGGTCATCGCGGCCCTGCAACACGGCACTGATCGCGTGGCGTCTGTGTTCGACCAGCGCCTCGATGTCGGCGGTGACCGGCAATTCCTCAAGCAGTACCGCGGGTGAGACCAGCGCTCGAACCGCCTTGATCCGCGTGTCATCGATGCGGGTGGTGTCGAGGGTCTGGCCTGGGCTGGCGCCAGCTTCGTGGTCTGGGCGTGGGGATTCGATGTCTGTCATGTGATGCTGCTGAAAAACGCCAACCAGGATGCCCATCAGCGCGCGCGAACGCGGCCACACAACCAGGCGGCAAAAGTGGGCTCGTCGATTTCGCCAGAGGCCAGACTGAGCATGATCAGCACGCAGTCCGCATCCGACGCCACGAGTTGCCAGCCATTGATCACCAGGAACAACTCGGTGGCGACAAACGCAGAGCGCTTGTTGCCATCGATGAAGGGATGATTGCGGGCCAGACCAAAGGCATAGGCGGCGGCCAATTCGCACAGGTCGGGCTCGCCGTAATGCGCCAGATTGCGCGGACGCGCCAGCGCAGATTCGAGCAAACCAGCGTCTCGCACGCCAGCGGCACCGCCATGCTCGGCCAGTTGTTCCTCATGAACTGCCAGGACTACCGCGGGGTCGATCCAGACCCAGACCTGGTTCGCTGCCATGGCGCTACTTGGCCAGTTCGTGCAAGACCGCCCGGCGCGATTTCATGATGTCGCGGGCGGCCTGCATCTGATCACCAAATACGGGATCATGTGGCGTGATACGCATGCCGTCGGGACTCTCGGTCAAGTAAAGCGTGTCGCCTTTGCCGAGCTTCAACAGGGCCAGCACCTCCTTGGGCAGGATGACGCCAACCGAATTGCCGATCTGTGTGAGCTTGAGTGCGTGCATGAGATCTCCAGCAAAGTTATAACGAATGTTATACCGAGCTGGCACCAGACCGCAAGCCGCCGGCCCCTCGATCGAGCGGGCCGGGGCGTGTCGATCAGACCGTCACACCGCCCGGGTTGCGCAAGCGGATGTGCAACTCGCGCAACTGCTTTTCGTCGACCAAGCTGGGCGCGCCAGTCAGCAGGCATTGCGCGCGCTGGGTCTTGGGGAAGGCGATCACATCGCGGATCGAATCGGCCTTGGTCATCAGCGTGGTGATGCGGTCCAGCCCGAAAGCCAGCCCGCCGTGCGGTGGCGCGCCGTATTGCAATGCGTCGAGCAGGAAGCCGAACTTGAGTTGCGCTTCTTCCGCGCCGATGTTGAGCGCGCGGAACACTTGCGATTGCACCGCTTCCTTGTGGATACGCACCGAACCGCCGCCGATTTCAGAACCGTTCAAGGC
>CAIKZV010000409.1 GCA_903831925.1 uncultured Burkholderiales bacterium | reverse complement strand
GTCTCGTAAGCCATCGTCGCCAAAGCGCTGCTGCCGTTGGCGGTGTAGCCCGAGGTGGCGATCTGCGAGGGGGCAGGTTTGCCGGCCCAGTTGCTCAGGCCAGTCTCCCAGCCCGATGCCCCCGTGACCGTGCCGCCGGTGGTCACCGTGCCGCTCAGGCCCACCAGCGCACCGGCTGCCAGCGGCGTGGTGTAGCCGTTGGTGTTGCCGCTGCCATTCATGGTGAAGTTCTGACCGGTGGTTTCCAGGCCGACCTTGGGCGAATAGGTGGTACCCGACGTCGAGCCGAGGAAGAAGTCGCCCATGCCATAGGTTGAGGTGATGCCAGCGGTGCAGGGGGTGGGGCCGGGGCAGGCGGCCAGCGACTGCATCTGGCTGGGCGGCGCACCGGCGACGCCGGTGATGATCAGACTGGTGCCGACTTTCTGCACATAAAGCGCCTCCAGGTCATAGGGTTGACCACCGTAGCCGGCACCGGTTCTGAGGTTGCCACCCGAGTAATCGACGACCTCGTAGGCCACGCCGGCCGTGGCCGGCGTCCAGTAGCTGCTTGCGCGGTCATTGTTGCCGAGGCCGGTCGTCGTATTGACGCCGATGCCGGACAGATAGGTCGTGAGCGCGCCGGCACTCGCTACCGGCGACCAGCAGGCTGCCGCGATCGCGAGCATCGCGCTCGCCGGGACCAGTCGGAAAGAAACTTTTTTCGATCGCAGCATGGTGGACATCCTTGTTCCTGAGCGGGATTAATAAACCGACGAACGGTCGGTGCCCACTCAATATGCTTGGATGCAGCCATTGCTGCGGTGAACTAGGTCACATCAGTGCTTATGTTGTGCAGCCGGTTGCGCACTGGTGCCTGCGGCGGCATTCAGGGCGCGCACCGGCACGTCCACATTCACGGTGTGACGCTTCCAGTCGGGGCCTTCGACGGTCAGCGTGAGCGGCACGGTATCGCCCGCGTTCAGCGGTTTTTTCAGGTCCATCAGCATCACGTGATAACCGCCCGGTCGCAGCTCGACCGGCTTGCCGGGCGGCAGCACCAGAGCGCGGATCGGACGCATGCGCATGACATTGCCATCCATGGTCATTTCATGGATCTCGACCGTGCCGGCGACCGGCGAGCGCACTTCGATCAGCCGGCTCTCGCCGGGTGCGGTCAGGGTCATGAAGGCGCCGGTGACCTTTTGCTCGGCCACGGTGCCGCGCACCCAGGGGTCGGTGATCGTCACCACCTGTGCGACAGCCTGCATCGGCGCGAACACCAGCGTGAGCACACATGCGATCACCGAGGTGAGGGCTGATGGGGGCAGAATCGATTCGAATTTCGGCATGGTCGGGATGTCCTCGGGCAGGCAGTCAGGCAGCGCGAGGGTACCATCGACGATTGCCCGAACGCCTCACTCGACTGACCCACCCGAGCCTCGCCCGACATGACCCGATTCCTGCAGGAAACCCGCGACGGTGCCGTCGTGACCATCACCCTCAATGATCCCGACCGGCGCAATGCCCTGTCGAACCAGGCGCAATGGGACGAGGTGGCCCAGGCTTGCCTGCGCATCGGCCGCGACACCGAGGTCCGGTGCCTGATCATCACCGGCGCTGGCAGCGCGTTTTGCGCCGGTGGCAACGTCAAGGACATGCAGGACAAGACCGGCATCGCCGCCGGCTCGCCCGAGCAGATCCGCGACGGCTATCGCCACGGCATCCAGCAGATACCGCTGGCGCTCTATCAGCTCGACATTCCCACGATTGCCGCGGTCAATGGCCCGGCGATCGGCGCGGGTTGCGATCTGGCCTGCATGTGCGACATCCGCATCGCCTCCGATCGCGCGCGTTTTGCCGAGAGCTTCGTCAAGCTTGGCCTCATCCCCGGTGATGGCGGTGCGTGGCTGTTGCCGCGGGTGGTCGGCATGTCGAAGGCGGCCGAGATGACCTTCACCGGCGACGCGATCGATGCCGCCGACGCCCTGGCCTGCGGCCTGGTCTCGAAGGTGGTCGCGCCCGATCGGCTGATGGATGAAGCCCGCGCGCTGGCTGCGCGAATCGCCGCCAACCCGGCACCGGCGCTGCGCATGGCCAAGCGCCTGATGCGCGAGGGCCAGCATATGCGGCTCGATTCGCTGCTCGAGATGTCGGCCGCCTTTCAGGCAATCGCACATCACACGCCCGAGCACGACGTCGCGCTCGCCGCCTTCGTTGCCTCGATGAAGAAATAGATGCGGCCGTCTTCTGCCTCCTCCTCGCTGCCGCCGGCCACACCGCGCCCGCGCGAGCGCTCCGACTTCGAGACCCTGCGCAGTCTTTTTCCCTATCTCTGGGAATTCCGCTGGCGCGTGCTGGTGGCGATCACCTGTCTGGTGGCGGCCAAGGTCGCGGTGGTCGGGGTGCCGGTCGTGCTCAAGCAGATCGTCGACCTCCTCGTGCCTGCCGGCG
>CAIKZV010000408.1 GCA_903831925.1 uncultured Burkholderiales bacterium | reverse complement strand
GCCACTCGGGCACCCCTCCAAGGGAACCGCGAATTATTGCTACCCACGAAAGATTTGTCAAACGGCCCTGCAGCCAAGGCGTCTGCGCGAAGCCAGGCCGTCAGCCGGGGGTGGCACGGTTTCTGCCACTGCTCGGTTGCGGGATGCCCGTTTTGGGCCCCGGACTTGGTTTCCAACCCTGTGGGGCTTTAGGAGGGCAATCATGGCTCAGCAAAACAAGGCAGGCGCGGCCGGCGGTTCAAAGCGCGGGTTCGCGTCGATGGACCCCGCACTGCAGCGGGAAATTGCCAGCAAAGGGGGGCGCAGCGTGCCGCCGGAAGAGCGAAGTTTCTCCAAAGATCGCTCGCTGGCGGCGCAGGCCGGTCGAAAAGGCGGCGAAGCCAGTCATGGCGGCAGGCGCGCGGCAGCGGCTCAGACTCCGCAGGCGGCCGAAACGGTCACTGCTGCGGCCGATCGCAAGCCGAACAACTAGGGCAATCGGGTACCGGACCGGTCATATCGGTCTGGCAATCGCCGCGTTGACAGCGACGGATGTGCGCCTGAATTGACCGACCGGCCGGTCGGGAAATAGACTGGGATCTTAACGCGCGGCAACTCGCGCGTCTTTCACCCGGTTTTGAGAGGCGTCGCAATGTATACCCAGGCCCTTGATCTGTCGCAGGCGACGACAGCTGATGCCTCTGACCGCGAGGCGAATGACCGCTTTGAAGCACTGATTGCCGCCGACCGCAAGATCGAGCCTCAGGACTGGATGCCGCCGGCCTATCGCAAGACGCTGGTGCGCCAGATTTCTCAGCATGCCCACTCGGAAGTCGTCGGCATGCTGCCGGAAGGCAACTGGGTGACGCGGGCACCGAGCCTGCGGCGCAAGGCCATCCTGCTGGCGAAGATCCAGGATGAGGGTGGCCACGGCCTCTACCTCTACGCGGCGGCCGAAACGCTCGGCACATCGCGGGATCAGATGGTCGATGCGCTTCTGAGCGGACGCTCCAAGTATTCGAGCATCTTCAACTATCCGACCTTGACCTGGGCCGACATTGGGGCCATCGGCTGGCTGGTTGACGGGGCGGCGATCATGAATCAGGTGCCGCTTTGCCGCTGCTCCTACGGGCCCTATGCCCGCGCCATGATCCGGATCTGCAAGGAAGAATCCTTCCATCAGCGCCAGGGTTTCGACCTGATGCTGGCCCTGTGTCGCGGCACTCCGAAACAGAAAGCCATGGCCCAGGACGCCCTCAACCGCTGGTGGTGGCCGGTGGTGATGATGTTCGGCCCGAGCGACAGCGCCTCGATCAATTCGGCCCAGACGATGAAATGGGGCATCAAGCGCATCAGCAACGATGCCTTGCGGCAGAAATTCATCGACGCGACCGTGCCGCAGATCGAACTGCTGGGCCTGGACCTGCCCGACGCCGAATTGCGGTGGAACGCTGATACCGGTCATTACGACCATGGCCCGATCGACTGGTCGGAACTTGATCGCGTGATCGCCGGCCACGGACCCTGCAACCGGGAAAGGCTGGCTGCGCGGGTCAATGCCCATGAGAACGGCGCCTGGGTCAGGGAGGCCGCACTGGCGCATGCCCGCAAACACTCGGCACATGCCGCCGGTGTCGCGGCGTGATGCGCGCTGATCTCGCACTGCGTTTGCGCCGCCCATCGAATCACTGACCTTGCCGGAGAAGACGATGTCCGAAGCCGAATTTCCGCTGTGGGAAGTGTTCGTGCGCAGCAAGCAGGGGCTTGATCACAAGCACTGCGGCAGCCTGCATGCCGCCGATGCCCAGATGGCCCTGCGCATGGCGCGCGATGTCTATACCCGCCGGATGGAGGGCGTGAGCATCTGGGTTGTGCCGTCCGCGGCGATCACCGCCTCGCTGGCCGAAGAACAGTCGACCGACTTCGACCCGATGGCCAACAAGATCTACCGGCATCCGACCTTCTACGAATTGCCCGACGAAGTGAAGAACATGTAGCGGCCGCGACCTGCGCAGCCATGCGCAGGCCTGCCGCAAGGACCCCTCATGCCCACCCCCGCCTTTCATGCCGAGTATGTTTTACGTCTGGCCGACAGCACGCTGGTGCTGGGTCAGCGTCTGGCCGAGTGGTGCGGCCATGGCCCCATGCTCGAAGAAGACATTGCGCTCACCAATGTGGCGCTCGATCTTGTCGGACAGGCACGTCTGCTGCTGTCTCACGTTGGCTCGATCGAGGACAGGGGCCGCGACGAAGATTCACTCGCCTACTTTCGCAGCGAGTCGGAATTTCGAAACTGGACCCTGCTAGAACTGCCCAATGGCGATGGCGCTCACCATGACTATGCCATCACGATCGCACGCAACCTG
>CAIKZV010000407.1 GCA_903831925.1 uncultured Burkholderiales bacterium | reverse complement strand
CGGCGTGCGCCGATCAGAATCAAGTGTCACAGACACCTTGTGCAAGATCCATGAAAAAGCCCGACCGGGCGTGAGCCCGGTCGGGAAAAGTTGCCCCGACCGGGGTCAGCCGGTTGGGCAAGCCATGCAAGGGGTGGGTTTACCGGACGCCGGCAACCTTGACGGAATTGACGACCTCGACAAACACCGGGTTGCTGTAGAACCACAGGTCGGCCCAGGCCGCGACGTCGTAACTGGAGGTCTTGGCACCGACCGCCAGACCAGCCTTGTTACCCGCCACCGCCAGCGTCAGATGCGCTGGGCAGGCTGCGTCGCTGCAAGCGATGTTGCCGGCGGCATCGAAGTCCTTCAGCGGATTGCCGTTGGCATCGGTCTCGTAAGGCAAGTTGGCCGGCAGGTTGGTGCCGCGCAGGCGGAAGTACTGCGAGGCCTTGACGCCGGAGACCCGGTAGCTCATCGTCAGCGTGCCGTCGGCGGCTGCGGTCCAGCCGGACTTGTCAAACACCTTGACCACCTTGGTCGAAGGGTTCACAGCCGCTGGCGTGCCCTTGTTGGCGGTCCAGGCGCCGGCGTAGGCGGCCAGGTTGTTCGGGTCGACGTAGCCGGTGACGTTGCCGTTGATCAGGTCCACGTGGTCCAGCACCGGAGCGTTCAGCGGCTGGGTGACGCCGATCTGCTTCAGCGAAGGGTTGGCAAAGCTGTAGGGCGACAGGTTGGTGCCGACCGGGTCACGCAGCGCGATGGTCACGATCACGTCGGAGCCGGGGCGGACCACCAGCTTCTCGCCCATCGTGGCGCAGCCGTCGATGCGCACCTCGTTGTTCTTGCTGACCGCCGCGGTGGCAGCCTTCTCCAACAAGGCCTTGTTGGCTGCACGCGGCAGCGCCGGGTTTGCGGCGCAGACGGTGAACGACAGCCGGTCGATCAACTGGCCGTTGGCCACGAAGCTGTTGCCGCTGCGCAGGCCGTCGATGATGCCTTCAGCCGTCAAGCTGGCAGCGCCGGAGCGCACCATCACATGGTCACGGGTGTACTCGCCGGGGAAGAAATCCGACGTGGTTTCACGCTGGTCCGGGCCGAAGCTGCCGCGGCTGTGGTAGTCGGAGCTGGCGAAGAACCACCAGTTGCGACCCTCGCCCAGCAAGGCGTCCCACACACCACCGACTTCAGCGGCGTAGACACCGGTGCCGCCGAAGGTGCCACCGCCCACCGCGCTGGTGGTGTAGCTGCCGCGGTTGATTTCGGCGCCGTGACCAGGCATCGACTCAAAACCGAAGGCGATGCGCGGGCCGGCATTGTTGAAGTTGCGCAGGTGCTCGATGTTGAAGCCGTTGCTGCCCGTTGGGTTGTAAACGCCCGCGCGCTCCAGGTGGGCCGGCACGAAGATGCTGCCATTCGGCGCCTTCTCGCTCATCCAGCGGATGCCTTCGAGGATCTTGAGGTGGCCGAGGTTGGGGGTGCTGGCGCTGTTGTTGCCGGTGATTTTCTTGGCGGTAGCGTCCAGATTGGCGTTGTTGTTGCCGCTGCCCTGTACCGTGCAGTCCCACAGATTGGTCACACCGCGGCTGGTGTCGCTGTCGCTGCGGTCGAAGCAATATTCGTATTGCGCTTGCAGGTTGGCGTTGCCGGCGCCGGTCTTGGGCCAGGGCAACTGGCCATTCAACACGGTGGTCGAAATATGCTCGTGGCCAGGCGCGTTCTGCTCCAAACCGACCCACATCGGCTTGCTGCGGGCGCGGCTTTCGGCCTCCATGACCGCGTACTGGAACGACTGGATTTCCTGCCAACGCCACATCACCTTGGGCGTGGCGGTGCCATCGCCGAGGATGCCGGCGCGGCCGTTGGGCAAGGTGCTTTCCCAGGACTGGTTCGGGCCCTTGGCCGTGCTGGCCGGCTGGCCGCCGCCTGGGTAGGTGGCGGGCGGGTACGGGCCGGTGTCACTGTTGGTCAGGCCCAGCGCCGGGGCGACCGGCGTGAACGGATCTTCGGAGAGTGTGCAGTTGCGGGCGCTGCCGCCGCCGTGGTCGGCCAGCATGAACCAGTCGAGGTTGCCGGCGCCGGCCGATGACCCGACCGACTTGTCGACCAGCTTCTTGATCGACAGCGTGCCGTCCGAGCAAGTGGTGTGGTTGTGGAAGTCACCGGTGGTGTAGGTGCCGGCCGCTTTGGTTTTGGCCTTGTCGGCAGCCAGCGCCAATTCAGGCGCAGCG
>CAIKZV010000406.1 GCA_903831925.1 uncultured Burkholderiales bacterium | reverse complement strand
CTGATGCCTTATTCGATGAGCAAATTCGCGCTGTCAGCGGCAGGCGCCGCCTTGCGCTCCGAGATGGACCAGCTCAGTCGCAACATTCAGATTTCGCTGATCGAGCCGGGTGCAATCCACACCGGCTTCAACCAGGCGATGACCGATCGCAAATACGAATGGATGGCAAAAGACTCGTATTTCCGCGATCAGATCGACAGGCTGAAAACCAGCGAGACGAAATCCTTCAATTTTCTTGAAGCGCGCGACACCCGCAGCATCGTCGCCAAGATCGTGATCGCCGCCGAGGCCAGACGCCCGAAGCTGCGCTATGTCGCGCCCTGGCTGCAGGGCGTCGGCGTGCGGATCGCGCGAATTCTGGGCGCCTGATTCTGGGTACCTGAGTCAAAGCGGCTGACGACGCCTCAGCGCAGCAGATCGGGGCCGAGCGCGGCTCTGACTCGCGCCGGCGCCTGACGGCTGCCATCGGCCGGCGGGCTGAGCCACCAGAAAGCACCCTTTCGCACAGGCCAGGGCTCGGGCTGACCACTGACCAGCGTGGCGATTACCTCACCGATCCAGGGCTGATGGCCGACGATGATCAGCACGCCTTCGCGACGATCGGGCCAGTCGACCAGGTCGATCACGTCCTCGACACTCGCCTGCGGACCGATCCGATCGGAGATCTGAGCGCGTCGGCCAAAGGCTTCGGCAGTCTGGCGCGTGCGTCGGGTCGGGCTGCTGAGAATGCTCACATCGCGCTCGGGCAGGCGCCTGACAATCCAGTTGGCGATCAAGACGGCATCGCGTTCGCCACGGCGGGTCAGCCGGCGTGCTGCGTCGGGTTCGCCGTCTTCGGCCTGGGCGTGTCGCAGGAGAATCAGGTCCATATGCGGGGGTCCTTGTCGGTTCATGAGAGCCAGGGCCGTGCGAGACGGTCAAAGCGAGACGGTCAAAATCAGGCCCTTCGGGGCTGCCAGACGAGCATCGTGATCACACCGAACACCACGCCCCAGAAAGCCGAGCCAATGCCGGCAAGCGTCAGGCCCGAGGCGGTGGTGAGCAGAGTGACCAGGGCCGGGTCGCGTTGCGACTCATCAAGCAGCGCCGCATGCATCGACCGTCCGATGGTCGGCAGCAGCGCCACACCGGCAATCGCCACCACGAGTTCGCGCGGCAGTGAGGCGAACCATGCAGCAATCGGGCCTGCAAAGGCCGCAACTGTCAGGTAAAAGACGCCGGCCATCGCAGCCGCCAGCCATCGCCGGGCCGGATCGGGATGCGCGTCGGGGCCCATGCACAGCGCCGCGGTAATCGCGGCCAGATTGAGGGCGAAGACGCCGAAAGGCGCCAGAAGCAGCGTCGCCAGACCGACAATGGTCAGCAGTTTCGAAACCGGCGCACGCTCGTATCCGGCGGCCCGAAGCACCGCCACACCCGGCAGGTTCTGCGAGGCCATGGTCACCAGAAAAAGCGGAACGGTGACCCCGAGCAGCACCGGCAGCGAGAACTGCGGCGGCCACGCCAGCGGCTGCAGGCTGGCACCGGTGTCACCGAGCCGGGCGATCTCGGCTGGCGGGGCAGCGCCCGGAAGGATCCAGAAGGCCGCCAGCCCGACTGCGAGCGTGATCGGCACCGACAGGCGTGGCGCCGATCGACGCGCGACCAGATAGGCCGCCAGCATCGGGCCGACGATCTGCGCCGCGGTGCGCAGTGAGCCGAAGGCCTCGATACCGAATCGCAGCAGCACGCCAGCAAGCAGCGCACTGGCGAGCGACAGGGGAATACGACTCATGAAGCGCTCGAACAGGCCGCTTGCACCGGCGATCGTCAGCAGCACGCCGCAGACAATGAAGGCGCCGATCGCCTGCGGCAGCGGCACGCCCTGCAGGCTGACCACCAGCAGGGCTGCGCCGGGTGTCGACCAGGCAATCACCACCGGGATTTTCAGCCAGACGCTGGGCAGCAGGCAGGTGAGGCCCATGCCAAGCGAGAGCGCTGCGGTCATGGTGGCAAGTTGCGACGCGCTCAGGCCCATCGAGGCGCCCGCCTGCACGACGATCGGATAGGAACTCGAGAACCCGACCAGGACGGTGACCAGCCCGGCCGTCAGGATGCCGAGTGCGATGGTAGCCGCCGAGGGTGGCGCCACCTGCGCCTGCGCCTCAGGCTGCGGCGATTCGCTGGCCATGCTCACGCGTGGCATGGAAACGGACCTTCGGCCAGCGCTCGATGGTCAGGCGCAGGTTCACGCCCGAATCGGCGAGGTAGACCAGGTTGCCGTCGACATCGCGCGCCAGCCGATGCTGCTGGGCGCGGGTGAATTCACGCAGCATCGCGTCGTCGTCGCAGGTCACCCAGCGGGCGCTGGTGATGCCTGCCCGCTCGAAGCTTGCCTCGACACCGTATTCGGTACGCAGCCGGTGCTCGACGACCTCAAATTGCAGCGGACCGACCGCGCCCAGCAAAGGCGTGGCATCGTCGAAGGGCTCGAAGACCTGGACCGCACCTTCTTCGCCAAGCTGCTGCAGCCCTTTGGCGAGCTGCTTCGATTTCAGCGGATCGCGCAGGCGCGGGCGCGAAAAGAGCTCCGGCGCAAAATAGGGAATCCCGGTAAACCCCAGCGGATCGTTGGTCTCGGTAAGCGTGTCGCCGATCTGCAACTGGCCATGGTTGTGCAGGCCGATGATGTCACCGGCATAGGCCACCTCCATCAGCGAGCGCTCATTGGCCATGAAGGTCAGCGCATTCTGGATCTTGATCTGGCGGCCCAGCCGGCGGTGATTGACCTTCAGGCCGGGATCGTAGCGACCGGAGCAGACACGCAGAAACGCGATGCGGTCGCGATGGTTCGGATCCATGTTTGCCTGGATCTTGAAGACGAAACCCGAAAAACCCGACTCACCGGGGTCGACCGCTCGCGTACCGGCATCGCGCGGCTGCGGCGGCGGCGCCCAGTCGACCAGGGCGCGCAGGATTTCGCGCACGCCG
>CAIKZV010000405.1 GCA_903831925.1 uncultured Burkholderiales bacterium | reverse complement strand
CCATGAGCAGCTGGATCAGCATCGGAGATCTCGAATCCGCCATCAACCGGGCGCGCGCCGCCCAACCGGCGAGCGGGGCAGAAGGCTCGCTGACGCGTGAGGTGGCGACCTTGGGCGGTCTGTATGGACAACTGATCTGGGAGCGCGTCGAGGGGATTGACGTGGCGAGCCTCAGTGATGCGCAGCGAGTCGCCCTTGAACTGTGGCTGCCCGCGGGGCGCGCGCCGGGCTGAGCCGGCGACACCCTGGCCCTCGGAAGCGGGACGTCGGCCGGTCGCAGATTGCCGTCCGGGGACGATCGGGCGATCAGACGAAGCGCGCTGCGCCCGCCTGATCCCGAAGCATGACTAGGTCGCCTTGCGCACGCGCGCCGCAGCCGCTTTCTTGGCGGCTGGTTTGGGAGCGGATTTCGAAGCGGATTTCGGTGCGGCCCTGGGCGTGGACTTTGCAGCCGCCTTTGACGCCGCCGTGGTCTTTTTGGGGGCCGAGGCTGGCGCTGAGTCGTCGGACCCGTCGTCCGATGATCCGGCTGCGGCAGCGATTGCTGCCTTGGCCTTCGCCTTTTCCGCTGCGGCGGCGGCTGCAGCCGGCGACTTTGGTGCGGCTGCCTGGAATTCGAAGCCGACTTTGCCATCGGGCTGGCGCACCAGGAAAGCCTTGAAACGCCGGCGGGTGCGTGATGACACGAAGGCGTCGAGCAGATCGGTTCGGCCATCCGACAGCAGCTTGACCATCTGGGCGCGTTCGATCGGCTGCTGCAGGATCACCTTGCCCGAGCGGAAGTCGCAGGTGCGAGCAGCGCCGACCGACTTCTCGCAGACGTAGCTCATGCCGTGCTCATAGACGCGCGACTGGCATCGCGGACAGGCGCCAACCGGCTCGGCCGCCGAGAAGTCGATGACCTCATCGCTGTCGCCGCCGGCATCCGACTGGCCGAAATCGAATTCCATCTTCCAGTCGGGTTCGACCAGCTTGAGGATGGCCGAAAACGGACGGCCCATCTTGCTGCGAAAGCCGTGCAGCGGACCGATGGTCTTGTCGCGCATCAGCTCCTGGGCCTCGGTGGGCTCGAGCAGGCGCGATGACGGCGACTTGGTGATCGACCAGTCGCAGCCGCTGCAGGCAAAACGTCGATAGTTTTCACGCACCACCGCACCGCAGCGCGGGCAGGGCTGATCGAGGGTCGCATAGTCGCCAGGCACATCGCTGGTGCCGTAGCCCTTGGCGCGCTCGACGATATGCCGGGTCATCTCGGCAATCTCGTTCATGAAGGCATCGCGATCGAGCTTGCCGCGCTCCATCTGCGCAAGCTTGAACTCCCACTCGCCGGTGAGCTCGGGCATCGTGAGCTCGGCCACACCCAGACCCCGCAGCAGTGTGAGCAGCTGGAAGGCCTTGGCGGTGGGGATGAGGTCGCGGCCTTCGCGGATGAGGTAGTTCTCGTTGATCAGACCTTCGATGACCTGCGCCCGGGTGGCCGGCGTGCCAAGTCCCTTGGTGCCCATGGCCTCGCGCAGATCTTCATCGTCGACCAGCTTGCCTGCGCCTTCCATCGCCGACAGCAGCGTGGCTTCGTTAAAGCGCGCCGGCGGCCGGGTGGCCAGCGAGATTGCGTCGATGGACTGCGTGGCGACTTTTTCGTTCGGCTCGACCGCCACCAGCGTGCCGCTGGACGGCGCGTCGTCGGCATCCTTGCCTTGCGAGGCCTTGGACTCGGCGGTTTCGCGCCCATAGATCGCCAGCCAACCGGCGCTGACCAGAACCCGGCCCTCAGTCTTGAACGAATGGCTCTCGACCTTGGTAATTCGGGTGGTGACGCGGAATTCGGCCGCCGGGAAAAAGACCGCAAGGAAGCGCTTGACCACCAGGTCATAGATCTTCTGCTCGGCTTCCGACAGGGCCTTGGGGGCCTGCAGCGTGGGAATGATGGCGAAGTGATCCGACACCTTGGTGTTGTCGAAGATTCGCTTGTTGTTCGGGCGGACCCAGTCGTTGTTCAGGATCTGGACCGAGAACTGCCCGTAGGGCGGCACCGCCTCGAGCATGTCGAGGGTCTGCTTGACCGTGTCGACGTAATCCTCGGGCAGGGCCTTGGAGTCAGTTCGCGGGTAGGTCAGGACCTTGTGCTTTTCATAGAGCGCCTGCGCCAGACCCAGCGTGTTCTTCGCGCTGAAACCGAAGCGCGAGTTGGCGTCGCGCTGCAGGCTCGTCAAATCGTAGAGCAGCGGCGACATCGAAGTCGTCGGCTTGCTTTCCTCGGTGACGATGCCCGGTTTGCCAAGGCACTTGGCTTTGATTGCTTCCGCCCGAGCCTTGTCCCAGACGCGCTCGGCCTTGAGTTGTTCGTCGTCGGCCTTGGAAAATTTTTCATCAAACCAGCGGCCGGTGTAGTTGCCCGCCGCCGCGTCAAACGTGCCAAGCACTTCCCAAAAGTCGCGCGGGACAAACTTCCGGATCTTCGCCTCGCGCTCGACCAGAATCGCCAGCGTCGGCGTCTGCACGCGACCGACCGTGG
>CAIKZV010000404.1 GCA_903831925.1 uncultured Burkholderiales bacterium | reverse complement strand
TGCACGGGCTCAAGATCGTTGTCGACTGCGCCCATGGCGCGGCCTATCACACCGCTCCGCATGTCTTTCACGAACTCTGCGCTGAAGTGATTGAAGTGGGCACTGCTCCCAATGGTCTGAACATCAATGACCATGTCGGCGCAACCCATCCGCAGGCCCTGCAAGCCGCGGTGCTGGCCAACAAGGCCCACCTCGGCATTGCACTCGACGGAGATGCCGATCGGCTGCTGATGTGCGATGCCCAAGGGCGCCTCTACAACGGCGATGAACTGCTCTACCTCATCGTCAAGGACAGGATGCGGCTGGGCCCGGTTGCCGGTGCGGTCGGCACACTGATGTCCAACATCGGGCTGGAGCAGGCCTTCGCCCGGATGGGACTCGGATTTGCGCGGGCCAAGGTGGGTGACCGCTATGTCCTCGAAATGCTGCAGGAGCGCGGCTGGCTCTATGGTGGCGAGGGATCGGGTCACCTGCTGTGCCTTGACTGCCACACCACCGGCGATGGGACGATCAGCGCCTTGCAGGTCCTGAGCGCCATCAAGCGCAGCGGCCAGACGCTCGGCGAGCTGACCGCCGACCTCACCCTGTTTCCGCAGACTCTGATCAACGTCAAGATTCAGCGCGGCTTCGACTGGCAGCGGCACGCCGCGCTGGGTGAAGCCTGCGCCAGGGTCGAGGCGCAGCTCGGGCGTGATGGCCGCATTCTCATTCGGGCATCGGGTACCGAACCGCTGCTGCGGGTGATGGTCGAAGCGCGTGACGACGAGACCGCCAATCGTCATGCCCGACATATCGCCGACTCGCTGGCGGCCTGAGCCAGGCCCCAATCGACGCTTCGGCCGCGGCTGCATGCTCTGCGCGACCCGGCATTAGCCGCGTTGAGCGTCCTGGTGGGATACACTGCCCGCCAGTCGGGGCGTAGCTCAGCCCGGTAGAGTGCTTGCTTTGGGAGCAAGATGTCGGAGGTTCGAATCCTCTCGCCCCGACCAGTCCGGCGGACCAGCACCGGCATCCATCGCGGTGATGTCATGGTCGCCGTCCATCTTGGCAGATTCCTAAATAATCGAAAGGTGCTCACAGTGATTGCCATGAAGCGGGTTCGGTTGGCGGCAGTAATTTCCTCAATGGTGTTTGCGGGTGCCTCATGGGCCGCAGGTGCAGCGCCGGGCGCGTCGATGGCAGCGGGAAAAGCCTGTGAGACGCAGAACTCCAAGCAATGCCAGGACTCCCAGACGCCGCAGTCGGTGCTGTCCCGCCTCCAGGCCGGCAACAAGCGCTTCGTCAAAGACACGACGGTTCAACGCAATCTGCGCGTACAGGCTCACGAGACTGCGCCCGGCCAGTATCCGCTCGCCAGCGTGGTGTCTTGCTTCGACTCGCGGATTCCCCCCGAAATCGTCTTTGACCAGGGCATCGGCGATATTTTCATTGCTCGCAATGCCGGCAATGTCATCAGCGATGATGTGCTTGGCAGTCTGGAGTTCGGCTCGAAAGCAGCTGGCGCCAAGCTGATCGTGGTGCTCGGTCATACTCAGTGCGGTGCGATCAAGGGTGCCTGCGACAATGTCGAACTCGGCAACCTCACCGGCTTGCTCGCGAAGATCAAGCCTGCGATCAGCAAGATCCCCGACGACGGCAAGGATCGCAGCTCCAAGAACTATGCGTTCGTCGATATGGTGGGCGAGCAGAACGTCAGACTCGGCGTGCAGACCATTCGCGACAAGAGCCCGATCCTCAAGGAGATGGAGGACAAGGGCCAGATCATGATCGTTGGGGCCATGTACGACCTGAAGACCGGCAAGGTCAACTTTTACGACGTGCCTGATTCGACGACCGTTAAGCTGAAAAAGATCTGATTGACTCGCGTGACACCTTGTTCGGCTCGCGCAGATCGGTTTGATCTGCGCGGTTCGATGATCTGGTTGTGCGCAGTCTCAGTCGGGTCAGGTCGGGTG
>CAIKZV010000403.1 GCA_903831925.1 uncultured Burkholderiales bacterium | reverse complement strand
CTGGCCATCCTGTCGCATGAATTGCGAAACCCGCTTGCGCCGATCCGCAATGCGCTCGCACTGATGCGTGAGTCCGACTCGCAGGCGGTCCGCGAGCGTGCCCTGCCGATCATCGAGCGTCAGGTCAGGCAGATGAACCGGCTGATCGATGATCTGCTCGACATCTCGCGTCTGACCAATGGCCGGCTGAGCCTGCGCCGAGAGCCGGTCGATATGATCGAAGTCCTTCGATATATCGGCGGAGCGCAGGGGCTGGTCTTGCAGTCGCGGCAGCAGCAAGTCGAGGTGACGCTGCCTGAGAGTGAGCTGGTGATCGAAGGCGATCGCGGGCGGATCGGGCAGGTGATCGCCAATCTCTTCAACAATGCCTCGAAGTTCACGCCGCATGGCGGGCGGGTCTGGCTCGTCGCGCAAGCCGAGGGGACGGATCTCGTCATTCGCGTTCGTGACAACGGCATCGGCATTGCGGCTGATCAGCTCGAGCGGATCTTCGAGAAGTTCGCCCAATTGCCGCCCAATGAAGGCATGACCGATGACGGGCTGGGCATCGGTCTGCACCTGGCGCGCGAGCTGGTCACGATGCACGGCGGATCGATCGTGGCACGCAGCGAAGGTCTCGGGAAAGGCAGCGAGTTCATCGTGCGCCTGCCGCTCAGCGAGCGCGGTGCTGTGCCGCCGCTGGCGGTATCGCCGCCGCCGCCGCTGGCTCAGCCGGCCGCATTGAGCGTTCTGGTGGTCGACGACAACCCCGACATCACCGAGACCATGACGCTGCTGCTGCAGGCCTGGGGCTATCGCACGCTCAGCGCGACCGATGGCGCTGCCGGGCTGGCGCTGGTCGAGTCGCAGCATCCCGATGTGGTGCTGATGGATATCGGCATGCCCCGCATGGACGGCTATGAGCTGGCACGAAAGATTCGCGCACTGCCCGATGGCAAAGCGGTGTCGCTGATCGCGGTGTCGGGCTGGGGGCAGCCGGCTGATCTTGCCCGCAGCCGCGATGCTGGCATCGATGAGCATCTGCTCAAGCCGGTCGATCCGACCCGTCTGCGTGAAGCGCTCGATCGCTGCGCCCTGTCCTGAGCCACAGCCCTGATGCCGACATCGCCCTCTGACGCCTCGGGCAAGTCCGGTCTGGTCTGGTCCGGGTCGCTGCTCAATGCGATCGATGTGCCGGTCTGGCGCCTGGATGAACGCGCTCATATCGTCGAACTGAACCGGGCGGCAAGACAGTTGTTTCAGCTCGCCGGTGATCATCCGGCTGTCGGTCTCGACTGGCAGGCGATGGTCAGCGCAGCGCATCGGGCCGACATCGAGTTGGCGCTCGATGCGGCGCGATCCTCGGATGACGAGGTGGCATGCGAACTTCAGTTTGCGTTGCCGGCCCTGTTTGAGGCCAGGTGGTTTCGCCTGGCCTTCCGGTCGCTGCGCGCCGAGGGCGCCGGTCATATCGGCTGGGCCTGTCATGCGAGCGATATCCACGAGCAGGTGCGCAAGCACGATCTGCTCGAGCTGCGGGATCAGGAGCTGAAGCTGGCGATGGGCTCCGGCGAACTCGGTTTCTGGCGGATCACGCAGGGTGAACCCTATCTCGTCGAGGTTGATGATCCCGTGCGGTTGATGTGGGCCTTTGATGCGCCACCGGCGCGCCCGCGGATGGCCGATCTGGTGGCGCGGGTCCATCCCGACGATCGCGATGACTTCCTGAGGCTTGCTCAGATGACGTGGCAGTCGGGCGCGTCCGATGGTGTCTTTCGCCTCTTGCTGCCCGACGGCAGTATCCGCTGGCAACGAACACTCGCCTTGCGCACCACCGATCAACGCACGAAGCGGCTGCAGGTGATCGGTGTCGCGTCGGACGTCACCGACCGTCAGCTTGCGCGCGATGCGCTGCGTCTGTCGGCGCAGCGACTGCAGATTGCACTGACCGCGAGCGGATTGACGCTCTTCACCATGGATCGGGAGCTTCGTTTTTCCTGGATCCAATCGGGCGAGCCCGCCGCGCAAGCCCTGATCGGCAAACGCGATGACGAGAGCGCGATACGTCCCGAAGAAGCGCGTGCCCTGATGGACTTCAAGCAGTCGGTGCTCGATACCGGCATCGGTGGCCGGCGTCTGTACACCATCACCGTGGCCGACAAGCCGCTTTACATCGAGACCACGCTCGAACCCCTGCGTGATGTCGAAGGGCGCATCGAGGGGCTGGTCGGCGCGGCCTTCAATGTCACCCGGCAGCGGCTGTCCGAAATCGCACTCTATGACGCCGATCGTCGCCGTGACGACTTTCTGTCGGTGCTGGCTCACGAGCTGCGCAACCCGCTGGCGCCGATCCGCAATGCACTCGAAATCCTGCGCGAGCTCGAGATTCCGCCGGCTGCAGCCGCGGTCATGCCAGTGATTGAGCGACAGGTCTCACAGATGGCCCGGCTGGTCGATGATCTGCTCGACGTCTCGCGGGTGACCACCGGACGCCTTCATGTGCAGATCGAGCGGGCTGACCTGGTCGAGATTGCACGCCGCTCGGCCGACTCCTATCGATTGGTGATCGAGGCCGCCGGCCGACGTCTGGAGGTGGCTTTGCCCGACAGCAGGCTGATGGTCAATGTCGATCCGATCCGGATCAGTCAGGTGATCGGCAACCTGCTGAACAACGCGGCGAAGTTCACGCCGGCGGGCGGGCAGGTGCGTGTCGCGCTGTGCGCTGAGGGAGATGCGGCGGTGCTTCGCGTCACTGACGATGGCATCGGCTTTCTGGATGCTCAGATTCCCCGAATGTTCGAGAAGTTCGTGCAGCTGCCCGGCAGCGCGCGTGTCGCGAAAGAAGGGCTTGGCGTCGGCTTGCACCTGTCGCGCGAGTTGATGGAACTGCATGGCGGCACGCTCGATGCCCGCAGTCCCGGACCGGGTCTGGGCAGCGAATTCACCTTGCGGCTGCCGATGGCGCATGGTGAGGCGCATCCGGGGGATTGGCCGCAAGGTGAACCGTCCAAGGTGCTCAGTGCCCCGGGCTCGCCTGCCCGGGCTGCCT
>CAIKZV010000402.1 GCA_903831925.1 uncultured Burkholderiales bacterium | reverse complement strand
GGTCCAGTTTTCGGTGATGGCCGTGGCCGCGGACAACCCCGGCGTCACCCAGTCCGAACTTGCCCAGGTGCTGGCGGTCGAACGCCCGCGCATCGTTCCGATCCTTAACCGGCTCGAGGAACTCGGGTTTGCCAAACGCGTGGTGAGCGAGCACGACAAGCGCAATCGCCAGATTGTGCTGACCGCCTCAGGCACCGCCCGGCTGCGTGAGCTCAAACGCCGCTTTGCGGCTCACGAGCGACAGCTCGACGATCTGCTCGGCAAGCGAAAAGCAGGTTTGCTGGACGCGCTGCACAGATTGAGCGGGATCGGGGACTAGCCGAAAGCCAGCGTGGCACTATGCTGCTTTTGGCACGGCTCAACCCAACAAGGAGTACGCAATGAAACCTCATGTCGCTCAGACCACCCCCTACGCTGTCGCTGTCGAGGCCGGCAAGTCCTATTACTGGTGCGCGTGCGGTCTGAGCAAATCGCAGCCGTTTTGTGATGGCTCGCACAAAGGCAGTGAATTCACACCGGTGAAGTACGAAGCCAAGTCAAGCTCAACGGTGTATTTCTGCGGCTGCAAGCAAAGCAAGAACGGTGCGCTTTGCGACGGATCGCATAAGGCGATTTGAGGTTTTGGGGCTGCGGTTTTGAACATCCCCGAAAGCCTTGCTACTTCCCGATGCAAAACCTGCTGAAAATCACCCCCAGCAGATCATCGGCCAGGAACTTGCCGGTAATGCTTCCAAGCTGCTCCTGCGCCAGCCTGAGCTCCTCGGCAAACAGATCGAGCTGACCCGCGCCCTGCCGGGCGTGGCCACCGGCCGCATCCAGATGCGCCCTAGCCGCACGCAGCGCCCGCAGGTGCCGCTCGCGCGCAATGAAAGTGTCCTCGCCACCCCCCTGCCAGCCGGCCAGACGCAGCAGCTCGGCGCGCAACAGATCGATACCCTCGCCGGTGCGCGCCGACAGCCACACCGCGCCATCACTTGCCCGCGCCGGCTCGCCGCTCAGATCCACCTTGTTCCAGACCCGCAAAATCGGCTTGTCCTGCGGCAGTCGCGCCGAGATCCCGGCATCGAGCTCCTCAGACACCAACGAATCGTCATCCCCGGCCACCCCCAGCTGCACGATCACATCGGCCCGCATCACCTCCTGCCAGGTGCGCTCGATACCGATGCGCTCGACCTCATCGTCGGTCGCCCGCAGCCCTGCGGTATCCACCACCACCAGCGGCACGCCATCGATCTGCAGGGCCTGCGCAATGCGGTCACGGGTGGTGCCCGCCACCGGCGTCACGATCGCCACCTCATCGCCCGCCAGCGCGTTGAGCAGGCTCGACTTGCCAACGTTAGGCGCACCGGCCAAGACCACATGCAGACCTTCGCTCAACAGGGCCCCCTGACGCGCCTCGATCAGCAGCCGATCGAGTGATGCCTCAAGTCGCGCAAGCTTGCCGCGCGCATCGGCCTGCTCCAGAAAATCGATCTCTTCTTCCGGAAAATCGAGGGTGGCCTCAACCAGCATGCGCAGCGTCACCAGCTCATCAACCACTGCATCGATGGCCCGCGAAAACGCACCGGCCAATGATCTCGCCGCCGAGCGCGCCGCCTGCGCGGTGTTCGCATCGATCAGATCGGCCACTGCTTCGGCCTGCGCCAGATCGAGCTTGTCATTCAGATAAGCCCGTTGCGTGAATTCCCCGGGCTCGGCCAGGCGCACGCCCATCGACTCACCCGCCTCAAGCAGCCGCGCCATCAGCATCTGCATCACCACCGGACCGCCATGACCCTGCAGCTCGAGCACGTCCTCACCGGTGTATGAATGCGGCGCC
>CAIKZV010000401.1 GCA_903831925.1 uncultured Burkholderiales bacterium | reverse complement strand
GAGGTACCGGTCGAAAACCTGGTCCACGAAGAAGGCAAGGGCTGGACGGTGGCGAAATATCTGCTCGGCCATGAGCGTCTGAACACCGGCCGCATCGGTGCCTCCAAGCGCGAACTTGCCCGGCTCAAGGCGTTCGCTGCAAAGCAGCTCGATGCCGATGGCCGATCGATGATGGATGACCCGCGGTTTCGCGACAAGCTCACGCGCGTCGAGGTCGAGCTGATGGCGCTAGAGATCACCAATCTGCGCTTTCTCGATGCCATGCGCGGCGGTCGCCCGCCGGGCGCTGATGTCTCGATGCTCAAGATTCGCGGCACCGAAATCCAGCAGGCCCTGACCGAACTGATGATGCAGGCCGCCGGCCCGATGGCAGTGCCCTTCAAGGCGGTTGGTGAGTCGCTCGCCGGCGAGTTCGATGCGCTGACGGCCAGCCTTGCGGCGCGCTATGCCAACTACCGCAAGACCAGCATCTACGCAGGATCCAACGAGATCCAGCGCAACATTATTGCCAAGGCAACCCTGGGCCTCTGATCATGAATTTCGAACTCAGCGAAGAACAGCGGCTCATGGCCGAATCGGTCGGACGATTCCTGTCCGATCACTACGATTTTGAACAGCGCAAGCAGATCATCGGCTCGGATGCCGGCGCAAGCACTGCCGTCTGGAAGCAGCTCGCCGACATGGGCGTGCTCTCGATACCGTTCTCAGAAGAAGCCGGCGGCTTCGGCGGCGGTGCCATCGACATGATGAGTGCGATGCAGTCGATCGGGCAGTCTCTGGTCGTCGAGCCGGTGCTGGCGACGGTGCTGGCGGCGCGCCTCATCGATCGCGCTGGCAGCACCGCGCAAAAGACCGAGATCGTCTCTGCGGTGGTCGACGGCTCTCGCAAGCTGGCCTTTGCCCATCTTGAAGACAGCGCCCGCTATCGGGTCTCGCATGTGGCACTCACCGCGACCCGCGCAGCCGACGGCTGGGTTCTCAATGGCTTGAAGCGGGTTGTCGTCGGTGCAACGCTGGCCGACCTGCTGGTCGTGTCGGCGCGCACCTCGGGCAAGGCTGGCGACGCCCAGGGCATTTCGCTGTTTCTGGTCGCGCCCGGCGCCAAGGGCGTCTCGATGACCGGCTATCGCACGCTCGATAATCAGCGCGGCGCCGATGTCCGCTTCGATGGCGTGAAGGTCGCGACCGATGCGATGGTGGGCACTGAGGGCGCGGCATTGCCGGTCATTGAAGAAGCCTTCGATTTCGCGACAGCACTGCTGTGCTCCGAGGCAGTGGGTGCGATGCAGTTTGCCAATGACACCACCCTCGAATACCTCAAGACCCGCAAGCAGTTTGGTGCCCCGATCGGCTCTTTCCAGGCGCTGCAGCATCGCATGGTCGAGATGTTCGTGAGCACCGAGCAGGCGCGGTCGATGAGCTACCTGGCCGCTTCAAAGGTCGATACCGCCACCGATCCGGTCGAACGCTCGCGCATTATTTCGGCGGCCAAGATCAAGATTGCGGACGCTTGCCGTCAGGTTTCGCAGGAGTCGATCCAGTTGCATGGCGGCATGGGCATGACCGAGGAAATGAAGGTTTCGCATACCTTCCGGCGCTTGACCATGATTGCGCAGCAGTTTGGTGATGTCGATGCGCATCTGGCGCGATTTGCCGCGCTCGATCACTGAGTCGGTTTGTCGATCAGCAACGAAAAAGGCCCGGCAGTCCGGGCCTTTTTCACGTCTGGCGATGCGAGCTTCGGGACCTCGGCATTGGCCTTGCCTCAGAAAAGATGGCGCACGCCGAACGCCACCCGCTGGGTGGTGCCAAAGGAATTCGGGCTGCTTGCCGTGCCTGATCCGGCGTATTTGACGTTGGTCTCATCGCCGATGGCCAGGTAGACATCGGTGCGTTTGGACAGTGGATAGTCGTAGGTGATGCCCAGCAGGTTCTGCGCTTTGAGGTTCTTGAAGTTGTTCGGGTCCTTGTAGGCATAGTTGCCGTAAAGCACGCCGCTGCCCAGACCGATGCGGGCGCTCACAATGATGTAGTCGGTATTTGCCGACACGTCGGAGACAGCGCCGTTCTTGATGTTGCTGATTGCGTTCGTCACGCCGCTGCCCAGGCCGGAGACCAGATACGTCAGGCCGATCTGCCCGGTTTTGCTGAAGCGGTAGGCCGCACCAGTGCCCCATTCGACCCGGCTCGAAAACAGCGTGTAACCCGACTTGTCGACGTTGTAGTTCATGTAACCGCCACCAAGCGAGAAGTCGCCCTGATCCCAGCGGGCGCCAACGCCCCAGGAGTCACCTTTGCCTTGCGGGAAGGCGGTCGTCGCGGTGTCGACAGGCGGCGACATGTTCTCGCCGAAGGCATACATCGCCTGCACGATCAGGCCATGGAAGGTCGGCGTCTGATAGAGCAGTGCGTTGTCGAGCCGGTTATTGAAAAACTGCGACTCGTTGTCGTAGTAGCGGTAGGCGGTCGCGTCGATGTTGGCCAGACCGTTATAAAGCGGCACATATTGACGGCCGGCGGTTACGCGGCCCCATGAACTGTCGAGGCCCACCCATGCCTGGGCATTCCAGAACTTGCGGTTCTCGCTGCTGCTGGATTTGTCCGCAGGATTGAGGGGGCTGCCGAGACCGCCGCCGGTATCGCCGGTATCGACATCAAAGCGGGTCTCGATTGCGAAGATCGCTTTCAGACCGCCACCGAGATCTTCCGAGCCTCGAATGCCGAAGCGCGAACCGTTGGAGATGCCGTTGACCAAGCGCCAACCTGCCGAGCCGAACTGATTGTTGGCAGCATTCTTCGCCGGATTCGACCATTCGAGTGCCTGATCGAGCAGGCCATACACGGTGAGTGTCGATTGAGCATGAACCGGGGAAGCGATCAGCGCGCCGGCAATGATGGTCAGTGTTTTGCGCATGACATTGATTTGATGGGGAGGATTTCTGATCAGGCACGCCGCCGTGCACAGTGACCTGGCAAAGGGTAAATGAAGCCTGTGACAACCCGATGCCGCGGCGAGAACCAATCGGATCAGCGTCCGAGCCCTGGACTGCGAGTCAATATCAGCGGCGCGTAAACATCAGATCAAACACACCATGACCCAGGCGCATGCCGCGCTGCTCAAACTTGGTCAGTGGCCGCCAATCGGGGCGGGGTGCAAACCCATCGGCCTGATTGACCAGCAGCGGTTCGGCCGACAGGACCTGAAGCATTTGATGCGCATAGGGCTCCCAGTCGGTTGCACAGTGCAGGTAGCCGCCAGGGGCAATGCGTGTTGCCAGATGAGCGATGAAGGGCTGCTGGATCAGTCGGCGTTTGTGGTGGCGCAGCTTGGGCCAGGGGTCCGGAAAGTAGATATGCACGCCGGCCAGCGAGGCATCCCCAATCCGCTGCTTCAGGACCTCTACGGCATCGGTCTGAATGATGCGCACATTCGTCAGTGCATCATCCTGAATATGGCGCAGCAGACTGCCCACGCCAGGGGTATAGACCTCGATCCCGAGAAAGTCGGTTAAGGGGCGCGCAGCCGCAATCGCGGCAGTGGTATGCCCCATGCCGAAGCCGATCTCGAGGACCACCGGCGCTCGTCGCCCGAACAGCGCCTCGAAATCGATCGGGCCATCGCCCGGCGGCACGCCGTATTGCGGCAGCAGCCGTTCATGGGCATCTCTCTGGGCGTCCGAGAGATGCCCGCGCCGCATCACGAAGCTGCGAATATGACCGTGATCTGGTTTGTCTTGCACCGCGCAGGTCGCTCAGGTCGCTACTGAGGCCGACCCGATGATGCCGCCTGTGGGCGACGAAGGGCTTGCGCTGTAAAGCTTGCGCGGCATGCGCCCGGCAAGAAATGCCTCGCGACCGGCCTCGACCGCCTTGCGCATCGCGCCGGCCATCAGGATCGGATCGCGGGCGGCCGCCACTGCGGTGTTCATCAGCACGCCGGCACAGCCGAGCTCCATGGCAATCGCCGCATCCGACGCGGTGCCCACGCCGGCATCGACGATCACCGGTACCGTGGCTTTCTCGAGGATCAGCTGCAGGTTCCAGGGATTGAGGATGCCCATGCCCGAACCGATCAGCGAGGCCAGCGGCATGACCGCCACACACCCGATTGATTCGAGTACCCGAGCCTGGATCGGATCGTCACTGCAATAGACCATGACCTCGAAGCCTTCGCGCACCAGCGTCTCGGCGGCTTTGAGGGTCTCGGGCATATTCGGATAGAGATTGTGCGGATCCCCCAGCACTTCGAGCTTGACCAGGGTGTGATCATCGAGGAGCTCGCGCGCCAGCCGCAAAGTGCGCACTGCATCGTCGGCGCTGTAGCAGCCGGCGGTGTTGGGCAGCAGCGTGAATCGCGAGGCCGGCACGGTATCGAGCAGGCTCGGCTCATTGGCGTTCTGGCCGATGTTGGTCCGGCGGATCGCGACCGTGATGATCTCGGCGCCGCTCGCATCGATCGCCAGTCGGGTCTGCTCGAAGTCGCGGTATTTTCCGGTGCCCAGCAGCAGACGCGATGAGAAGCGCCGCGCCCCGATCATCAGCGGATCGCCGGCAGCGGCAGGAGAGGCAGAGGAATCAGAAGGATTGGCGGTCACGTCAGAGCGGTCTCAAATAATCACAGGCCATTCTAGTCGCTGATCAGCGAGTCGATGCCGAGCCGGGCATCGCAAGCTCACCTTTGCGATTGAATGAGGCGCCACCGAAGAGCGGGCCTGACAGTCGTCCCTTGACTTCGTAATCAAGCGTCGAGGGCATGCCGCCCGACAGGCTCATGGCTTGTCTGATCAGGGCTGTGAACGGCACCGTAACCGGAATCTCCACGATGCTCTCGCCGAATCGGGGCACCTCACCCCTGTCGTTGCTCACGCCGCTTGCGACCCGGCTGCCCCGGACATCGAGCTCGACATAGACGCCATCGAAATTGATCGGATGATCGTTCGGGTTCTGAACCCGCAGCTTCACCAGAAAGCGGGCTTCCATGGCATCGCTGCGCATCGGCTCCAGGCCGACCACATCGACATTGATCGGCTCCTTCATGCCAATCCCGGCGCAAGCCGCCAGGCAAAGGATCAGAGCGGCCAGGAGAATCTTCGACAATTTCATGCTTGAGCACCTTTTAAAATGGCGAGCGGATCACCGATCGCCCAACCGATCGACCAATCAGCCCCCACCGACTGCCACGACGATTTCGAGCCGGTCGTTTTCACTGAGATGGGTTGTGGCATGCAGCGACTTCGGCACGATGTCCCCGTTTCGCTCGACCGCGACCCGCTTGCCCGCCAGACTCAGCTGGATCAGCAGATCGGCGACACTGACGCGATTGGCAACCGCAACAGGTTTGCCATTGACGAGAACTTGCATAGACGAATTCTAACCAGCGTTGCGCGCGAATGCCCTGTTGAACGCATGGCGAGGCCGTCGATTCAATGTCAGCCGGGTACAATTTGTCGATCCTGTTGACCGCAGCGGCATCCCGACAGGAGCAGCTCAGACCGGTCGGCGCAGGCACGGCGTATTCAGGAGACTTCAGATTGAAATCCATCAACACTGCAGGGTCAGACGCTACCTTGCCTGACAAGCCGGTGTCTCAACTCATCCGCGAGCGATTGCAGCAGGCAGGCCAGCGCTTTCACGCCAATGACAATATCGCCGACTTCATCAATGGCGATGCCGAACGTGCGGCGCTCGAGGCCGAAGTGACCGAGCGCATCGAGGCCGTGCTCAGCAGTCTCGTGATCGATACCGAGGGCGATCACAACAGTCGTGGTACCGCGAATCGAGTGGCCCGCATGTATCTCGGGGAGGTCTTCAAGGGTCGCTATCACCAGATGCCCCGAGTCACCGAGTTTCCGAATGCCGAGCTCCTCAGCGAACTCATGATCATCGGGCCGATGACGGTGCGCAGCGCCTGCTCGCATCATATGGTGCCGATCCTCGGCCGCCTGTGGGTCGGCGTGATGCCCTCCGAAGGCTCTCAGCTGATCGGCCTTTCAAAGTACGCCCGCATTGCCGACTGGATCATGAGCCGCCCGCAGATCCAGGAAGAGGCGGTCATGCAACTGGCCGATCTGCTTGAGGCCCGGCTAAAGCCTGCCGGGCTCGCGCTGGTGCTCGAGGCCGATCACTTCTGCATGCAGTGGCGTGGCGTCAAGGACGCTGAGCCGCACATGACCAACAGCATCATGCGGGGTGAGTTTTTGAAAAATCCCGAGCTGCGGCGGGAGTTTCTGCAGCTGATCAGACTGGGTTGATCAACTGACGGCAGGGGGCTTTTGTTAGACTCTGTCGGCGGTCGCGGGTGTAGTTCAATGGTAGAACGGCGGCTTCCCAAGCCTCAGGCACGGGTTCGATCCCCGTCACCCGCTCCAGTATAGGTAGTCAGTCCAGATCGAGCAGCCCGCGCACATGCGCCTCAACGCAGCGCCCGAGCGCCGGCAGGTTGTAGCCGCCCTCGAGCATCGACACGATGCGTCCTTCGCACAGTTCATCGGCCAGGCTTGCGAGCTGGCGCGTCACCCAGGCGTAATCAGCGTCGACCCAGCCGAGCTGGCTGATATCGTCGTCGCGGTGTGCATCGAATCCGGCCGAGATGAACAGCATCTGCGGCTTGAAGGCCCGCAGCGCCGGCAGCCAGGCATCGGCGACTGCGTCGCGCAGCGCCTCGCCGTCAGAGTAGGGCGCAAGCGGCACATTCAGCATATTCGAGCCGAGCGCCTTGTCGCCGCTGAACGGATACAGCCTCGACTGAAAGGTCGACACCATCAGGACGCGCTCGTCGCCGGCAAGGATCTGTTCGCTG
>CAIKZV010000400.1 GCA_903831925.1 uncultured Burkholderiales bacterium | reverse complement strand
CGAGCACGCCGGTGATCAGGAACTGTGCCGACGGGAATTTTTCGCCCAGCATGCTCATGAACGGAATGGTGCCGCCTTCGCCGATCCAGGCGACCGGTTTGCCCCAGGCAGCCTGCGAGGCCTCCTCGGCAGCGCGCAGCAGCCACGGCGCGGTGGGCGGCGCGTTCCAGCCGGTGGCCCCATGGCTGCCCGAAAAGTGCACCCTTGCGCCATAGGGCGGATCGGCCTCGAGCACCTGCTTGACGATGGCCGCGGCCCGGTCGCCGTCGATGGTCGGGGGCAGGCGCAGCGACAACTTGAGCGAGGTCTTGGGGCGCAGCACATTGCCGGCGGCGGCGATGCCAGGCAGATGCTCGGCGCCGGTCACCGACAAGGCCGGGCGCCAGGTGCGGTTGAGGATGGCCTCGACCGGATCGGTGGTGGTGGGCATCGCATGCGCATGCGCATCGCCGCCATGATTGCAGCCGACCCACGGAAACTGCTTCCAGATCTGATCGCCCAGGATGTCGCCGGCGGTGCGGGCCTGCTCGAGGCGCTCAGCCGGAATCTCGGCATGCAGGCCGGCGGGCAGCAGCCGGCCGGTATCAACATCATCGAGGCGGTTAAGCAGCTTGCGGGCGATGCGAAACGACGAGGGCACGATGCCGCTGGCCGAGCCCGAGTGCACGCCTTCCTGAAGCACCTCGACCGTGAGTACGCCGCCCACCAGCCCGCGCAGGGAGGTGGTGACCCACATCTGGTCGTAGTTACCGCAGCCTGAATCGAGGCCGACCACCAGCTGCACTTCGCCCAGACGCGGTGCGAGCTTGGCGAGGTATTGCGGCAGGTCGGGGCTGCCGCTTTCTTCGCAGGTCTCGATCAGACCCACGCAGCGCGGCCGCGCCACCTTCTGCGCGTCCATGGCCTGCACGACGGTCAGCGCGGCATAAAGCGCATAGCCGTCGTCGGCCGCACCGCGACCATAGAGCTTGCCGTCTTCGATCACCGGCTTCCAGGGGCCGAGGTCGTCGCGCCAGCCGCTCATCTCGGGTTGCTTGTCGAGATGACCGTAGAACAGGACGGTGCGGTCCTCGCCCAGGCCATGCGTGGCCGGGATATCGAAAAAGAGGCAGGGCGTGCGGCCTTCGAGTGCCACGATCTCGACCGTCATGCCGGCGATGGGCTGCGCCTGCGCCCAGGCCAGACCGGCCTGGATCGCGGCCGCCAGATGGCCATGCGCGGCCCAGCTGGCATCGAAGGCCGGTGACTTGGCCGGCAACTTCACATAGTCGACCAGCCGGGGCACCAGATCGGTGTCCCATTTGCTGTCGACAATCTTGCGGATTTCGCTGAGGTTCATGGCGCATCGACCCTGAGGTGGAGATCGGTCGATGATAGCGGCGAAATGAGACCGCCAAACTAACGCAGTGCCGTGGCTTAGTCCAGACGCACGATGTCCGGCGGTCGCCACCGACCTTCGAGCAGGTCGGCACGCGGCTGATAGGCACGCAGGGCCAGATAGAAGCGCCCCTCGGGAGCCGGCAGCCAGTTGGATTCACGCGCCTCGCCCGGCGAGGCGTGCTGGATATCGAGCACCAGCGCGCCGTCTGCCTCGCGCTGCAAACCACGCGAGCGATCACCGATTCGATAGCGATCAATCGAATTCGGCACCAGCATGAAGTCGCGGCTGTCGTACATCGTGAGCGACCAGAAACTGTCGACCGGCGGCTCGCTGCCCGGCGCAAACCGGAGGGCATAGCGGTGCTCGCCCGACAGCGGACGGCCCTGCGAGTCGGCATGCGCCATCGGATACATCGCCTCGGCGCTGGTGAGCGCACCGATGTATTTTTTGGCGACCACCGCACGGCGCAGCCAGTCGAGCCCGAAGCTCTCGCCCAGAAGCAGCGGCTCGTTCCAGCCGCCGCGCGCTGCGGCCTGCTGGCCGGCCCCCTGGTCGCGCGAGAGCATCGCATCCATGGTCAGCAGGGCCTTGTCGATGGCCGATTCAGCGACCTCGGCAGGCCATCGGGGGATGCCGCTGACCAGCCCGCCATCAAGGCCGATGCGGGCGAAATCGGCGAGCAGCGCATGCTCGGCTGACGGTGGCGGGTTCTCGCGCAAGGCGCGATCGACAACCTCGATGAAATGCATCGCGGTGCGCGGCGCCTTCGGATCGAAGCCGACATCGATGCGCTCGCCACCGGCATCGCGGCGATTGCCGCCTGGGCTGAGCCAGACCGCGAGTGGCGCCATCAGGAAGCCGTCCTGCAGGGTATTGACTGCGGCGACATCCTCGGGGCCTTCAACCATGATGCGGCCGATGATCCAGACATGATCGGTGGGTGCGCGCACCAGGCGCATGCCCTCGGGCACAGCACCGGCAAAGCCGGGCCCGGCAATCAGGAATTCGCCGGCACCGG
>CAIKZV010000399.1 GCA_903831925.1 uncultured Burkholderiales bacterium | reverse complement strand
TGACGGCCTCGGCGGCCTGCAGGACATCGGCCGCCGAGGCCGTCGTTCCAGAAAATTTAATTTTCTGGAGCCGCCCCGCAGTCAAATCGCCCGCGGCGGCATTGCGTCACGCTCGATCTTTGAATCGACGGCAATACTCCCGCTCGACGCTGCTTTCTGCCACACGCCTTCCGATCTGTCTCGATGCGAACCCTGATCATTGCCCCCGACACCGTGAGCGACTCGGTGATGGCTCAGCCGCTGACGGTGATGCTGCGTCGGGTTGCCGCGGGCGCGCACATCGCGGTGCTCGCATTCTCGGACAATGCGCCGATCTTCCTGGCCATGAACGATGTTGATGAGGTCATCGAAACGCCATATCCAGCAGGCCGGATGCCACTCCTGGAGATGGTCCGGGTCGTACGCGTCCTGCGTCAGCATCGATTCGACCAGACGCTGGTCCTGAACGACTCGCTGCAAGCGGCCATCATGGCCTGGAGCGCCCGCATCCCGGTTCGCCGCGGATTGGGCGACCGAAGCCGGCTGGGGCTGATCAACCGTCCGCATGACAAAGGCCGATTGCTCGAAACCGACCCGAGACGCCCGGTCGCCGAGCGCTTTGCGCATCTGGCTTTCGATCCTTCAAAACCGCTGCCGGTACGCCTGCCCAACCCCTCGCTGTCACGTCGCAAAGACCTCGACCGCAGCCTGATGGCGCGACTCGGTCTGACGGGTGGCGCACCCGTGCTGGCGCTTTGCGTCGGTATCGAAGGCAAACCGAGCAGACGCTGGCCAGCCAGACACTGGGCGGCACTCATCACGCTGGCCGCCGATGCCTGGCCGGAGCTCGAGCCGGTCCTGCTGGGCGGCACTGAGGATCGGCCGTTTGCGACCGAGGTCGCCGCCCTGAGCGGTCGCCGCTGCCGCAATCTGAGTGGGCGCCACTCGCTGCCCGAATCGATGGCGGTGCTTGCGCAAGCGCAGGCAGTCGTCACCCACGACAGCGAGCCGATGCACCTGGCAGCCGCCTATGGCCGGCCGATGGTCGCCATCTTCGGCCCGACCGATCCGCGTCTGAACCCGCCGCGCTCGCCATCGACCAAGGTCGAATGGCTTCACCATGCCTGCAGCCCCTGTGATCAGGCGCAGTGCCGTTTCGGCCATGCCGATTGCCTGAGCGAGATCAGTTCGGAGCAAGTGTTCGACTCATTGCGCCGGCAATTGCAATCGATCTCACGAGACATCAGATAAACTGGCGGGCTGATGCAAAGAGCCCCCTCCTCTGCCGAAGCGGTCGAGACTGCCTTCTACGCGGCCATGTCCGACGGCGACCTCGACCGCATGATGTCCCTATGGGCAGACGATGACGGCGCGGTTTGCAATCATCCCGGCGGCCCGCGGCTGCTCGGCCTGCCGGCCATCCGTGAATCCTTCAGTTCGATTTTCTCGAGCGGCGGCGTACGGATCGCCACCGCACAGCGCCAGGCCTGGTCGACCCCCGATATCGCGGTGCACAGCCTGATCGAGCATATTGCGGTCGAGGGACGCACCGGCACCGAAGTCATCGAGGTGGTGGCCACCAATATCTTTGTGCGCTCAGCCAAAGGCTGGCGGATCCTGGTGCATCACGCCGGCGTCTCGGAAAGCGCCGATGACGGCGATGCCGATTTCGACGACGACGACGATGAGGATGA
>CAIKZV010000398.1 GCA_903831925.1 uncultured Burkholderiales bacterium | reverse complement strand
GGGCCTGCAGCCGTTCGGTGGCGGTGACAATGACCGGAAAGAACTGCCGCAGGTGCGCCGGGTCGAGCGCGCGCATCACTAAAGGACGCTGACGTCGCCAGTCGTCGCCCTCAGCCGAAAAGAGCCCATCAATGCCCATCTCGCGAAAGATCGGCCGCACCGCAAAGTGCCGGCGGAAATCGTGAGGCCGCTCGCGCAGCACGCTCATCATGGCGTCGGGCTCGGAAATCACCACGATTGGCAGGGGGCCGAGTTTGACCCGATAGATCTGGCCGTATTCGCGGGCCCACTGCTCCAGCAGCAGGTGGGCGCGCGAGGCGTCCCAGCGATGCAGCGAACCGATCAGCGGCAGGCCGCGCGGACCGGGCAGCGCGGCAGGGTCTTGCAGCGGACCGGCGGGAGCCGGTGCGCCGGCCGCACTCGAGGAGGCAGGTGATTGCACGATCGTCCGGAAAGAAGGGGCGCCGGGGATACCGGGGGTGCCGCCAATGGGGATGCCGCCATTGTGCTACGGACCGCCGGTCTGTTGCGCACCAAACTGGAACAGCCCGGCGCAAGCTCGTGGTTCAATAGCCCCCCGGGCAATGAGACTGCCCGCAGCGCTTTCCCTGTCACAGCCCCGCTTTCCTTGTTGCGCGTCCCTTTTCGATGAGTGCTGCCGTGCCGCCCGAGCGTCGTCCCGATTCACCGCCGGATCAGCCTGTGCGCACGCTCGTGGCGCTCGCCGACCAGACAGCGGTCACGCTCGACCAGACCCGGCTGCCTTTCGATCGGGTCGAGATCGTCCTGAGGCATTGCGCCGACTGCGCGCAGGCGATCGCAACGATGCAGGTCAGGGGTGCACCGCTGATCGGCGCCGTGGCCGCTTTTGGCCTCGCATTTGCGATGCGTGAGGCGCCTGACGATGCTGCGCTCGATGCCGCGCACGCCCGGCTGCTGGCGACCCGACCAACCGCGGTCAATCTGCGCTGGGCGCTTGATCGCCTCCGCGCCAGGCTCGCCTCGGCGTCGCCGGGGCAGCGCTGGGCGATCGCCTGGCGTGAGGCCTGTGACATCGCCGATGAAGACATCTACATCAATCAGGCGATCGGTGAGCATGGCGCGATGCATCTGCGTCGCCTGATCGCGCAGCGCGAGGCCGCCGGCCGCCCGCTTGATGCGCGCACGCCCCTGCAACTGCTCACCCATTGCAACGCCGGGCGCCTGGCCGCGGTGGCGCACGGCACGGCGCTTGCGCCGATCTATGCCCTGCACCGCGCCGGTGTGCCGCTGCATGTCTGGGTCGACGAGACCCGTCCGCGCAATCAGGGCGCCAGCCTCACCGCCTGGGAGCTCGCCGACGCCGGCGTGCCCTGCACGGTGGTGGCCGACAATGCCGGCGGTCTGCTGATGCGACAAGCGCGGGTCGATGCGGTGATCGTCGGATGCGACCGGGGGGCTCGCAACGGGGACGTCGCCAACAAGGTCGGCACCCTGCTCAAGGCGCTGGCGGCCCGCGATGCCGGTGTGCCCTTCTGGGTCGCCTGTCCGAGCCCGACCATCGACCCCGCCTCGCCCGATGGCGAGGCGATCGAGATCGAGACCCGCAGCGCGCGAGAACTCACCCACATCACCGGGCGCGCGGCCGACGGTCGACTGTGCGAGGTCCAGCTGGTCCCCGATGGCGTGGCCGGATTCAATCCGGCGTTCGATGTCACGCCGGCACGACTGGTTGACGGGCTGCTGACCGAGCACGGCATGGTGGCGGCCAGCGAGGCGGGCGTTGCCGAGGTGCTGACGGCATCAGCTGCATCAGCCGCATCAGCCGTTCCGAGGACATCCTCATGACCGAAGATCAGGCCCGTCAGGCCATCATCGACCTGGCCCTTTCGATGACCGGGCACGGCATCAACCACGGCAGCGCCGGCAATGTATCGATGCGCTGGAATCGTGGCGGCGGCGACGGCTTTCTGGTCACACCCAGCGCGCTGCCCTACGACCAGTGCACGATCGACGACATCGTCTGGATGTCGGTGGCGGCGCACGAGCCGGTGATCGATGGCAGGCGTCGTCCTTCATCCGAATGGCGCTTTCATCACGACCTTTATGCGCATCGCGCCGACGCGCAGGCGATCGTTCATACCCATGCGCCGCACTGTGCCGCGCTCGCCTGCCTGCCGCGTATCCAGCGCGAAGGCATCCCGGCTTTTCACTACATGGTCGCGCTGGCTGGCGGCCATGACATCCGCTGCGCGCCTTATGCCACCTTCGGCACCCAGGCCCTGTCGGACCATGTCCTGGCGGCGATGGCCGATCGGCGGGCCTGCCTGATGGCCCATCACGGCATGCTCGCGATCGGCGCCTCGCTTGAGGCGGCGCTTGCGCTCGCAATCGAACTCGAGTGGCTCGCCAGAACCTATGCCCAGACCCTCCAGCTTGGCGGCCCGGCGCTGCTGAGCGCGCAGGAGATGGATCGGGTGCTCGAGAAGTTTTCGTCCTATCGGCCCTGATCCCTGCCTGACCCCTCCCTGACCTGTCCCTGAATTGCCCATGACCCCGCGAATCGCAGCGCTCTATACCTATCCGATCAAGTCCTGCGCCGGCATTTCGGCCGACACCATGCGCTTCGATGCCCTTGGCCCGATCGACGATCGCCGCTGGATGCTCGTCGATGAACACGACGACTTCATCACCCAGCGCGATCAGCCCAAGCTCGCATTGGTGCGCACCGCCCGCATCGATGGTGGACTGCGCGTCTTCGCACCAGGCATGCCGTTCTTGCAGGTCTCGGGCGTCGGCGGCACCTGGCGTGCCACCAGCTGCTGGGACGACCGCTGCGCCGGATTCGACGAAGGCATCGAGGCTCGGGCCTGGTTCAGCGACTACCTCGGTCGCAAGGTGCGGCTGCTGCGCTTCGATGCCGACAACCCGCGTGCGGCCAATCGCAACTGGACTGGCGCTGCGAGCGGCAAGCCGGGTGCCCTCACGCGCTTCAGCGATGGCTTTCCGCTGCTGGTGATCTCGACTGCATCGCTTGACGATCTCGATAGACGGCTGGTTGCGGCCGGCCTGCCGCCGGCGCCGCATCAGCGCTTTCGACCGAACATCGTGATCGACGGCCTCGCGCCCTTCGAAGAGGACTACGCGGTCGAGATCACCATCGGCAATCCGGGCGAGGTGCCGGTGATGCTGCGCCCGGTCAAGCCCTGCACCCGCTGCACGGTCACCGAGGTTGATCCGGCCACCGGACGCCCGCAGCCGGGGGTGCTGCAGGTGCTTGCCACGTTTCGCGCCGACCCCAAGCTCGGCGGCGCGCTCACCTTCGGACAGAACTGCATCGTGACCGGTGGGCTCGACGGGGCGATCCGGGTGGGTGATCCGGTCGAGGTCGTCCTCAGGTTCTGAGCCGCGTCGCGGCAGCAATCTTGCCGCGGGCTGCGGCAGCATCGGTGCGACCCGCGATATCGGCCCCCCCGCGACGCAGGATCGGCGCGAGATAGCGGCCGGTATGGCTGGCAGGGTTGGTGCAGATCGTCTCGGGCGTGCCGCAGGCGACCACCATGCCGCCGCCCGCGCCGCCCTCCGGCCCCATGTCGATCAGCCAGTCAGCGGTCTTGATCACATCGAGGTTGTGCTCGATCACGAGCACCGTGTTGCCGCGATCCACCAGCCTATGCAGCACGTGCAGCAGCATGCGCACGTCCTCGAAGTGCAGGCCGGTGGTCGGCTCGTCGAGGATGTACACCGTGCGTCCCGTGTCTCGCTTCGATAATTCTGACGCGAGTTTCACGCGCTGCGCTTCCCCACCACTCAGCGTGGTGGCGCTCTGGCCGAGGTGGATGTAGCCGAGTCCGACGTCCTCGAGCGTCTGCAATTTGTTCTTGATGGAGGGGATGGCGGAGAAGAATTGCAGC
>CAIKZV010000397.1 GCA_903831925.1 uncultured Burkholderiales bacterium | reverse complement strand
CTGGCGGATGACGTCGCCGCTGCTCGACTGGTGAGACTGAATGTCGATGTGCCTGAGATGAAAACCTCGCACGGCATCATTCGCACCGCCGATCGCTCGCTCAGTCCGGCTGAGCGAGTCTTTATCGACTTGCTGCGCGAGGTCGAAGCCAAAGCCCATCAGAGTGGGGCTGCGCTTTTTTCCTGATGGCAGGCCATGCAGGAAAAACGAGTGTTGATCATAGAGCTGAACTCGGGTTCCTCAGCTTTTGCCGAGTTGAGCAGAGCCGGTAGCGTGTCAAGCCTTGCGAGTCGTCGCTCCAGCACGTCCCGATAAGGCCACTGCGAGTAGGTCTTCGACAAGCGCGCAGCCTCGTACATGGCCCTTGCATTGGGCAGATCATTCGCTCTGGCCAGCATGTCCCCGAAGTTCAAGAAGAAGCCTTCGAAATTGTGGGGGGCGATCCAGGAGTTCCAGCAGGCGCGCTTGGGGCCTTCAGTCGTCTCGAGCGCCATGTATTTGCCAAGATCAGGGCGATCGCGGCTGATCTTCTCGCCGAAGCAGACGTCCAGGGTTTCCCACTGCTGGGCGAGGCCCTCCTTGAACGGCGCGCTGTCTGGCGGATTGATGCTCATGACATAGCCGCTGGTGAAGAGATTGAACTCGGGCCACATCGCGACCGCATGCTTCATTTCGTAATAGCCCTGGCGCAGCTGCTTCTCGTTCTTGAGGATGCCGGCTTCAGCCATGGTGAATCCGGCATAAAAGCCGCGGTAGCGGGCTTCGTCCGGCGCCAGTAGCACCGCTTCCTCGAACAGTCGTCGCGCTTCGGTGGCATGTTCAACGCTGCGAGCGCTCGGTGGCTTGCGATTGCGCTCGCTGAACTTCCAGGCATGCAGCCAGCCGGTGTGGGACAAGGTCAGCGGATCAGCCGGATCGGAGAGCACCACCTGCATATGGGATTCGAGCAGATCGTCGATGCGATCGTATTGGCCGTTGTGCAGTGCGTCCCAGAAGGCTCTGGCCTGCAACTGCGCGCGGTCTGAGGGCGGGTTGGCGACTTTTGCTGGCGCGGTGGCAGTGGCCAGCCACGAGCAGCCTGTGAAGGCCAGGGTGATGACGGCAAGTATCAGACGCATTGGGAGTCTCCTTGAAAGGTCGGTGCTTCGATGGCGTTGTCGGTCACTTCTATCGACTGACAGATGTTGTCGCTGTCTAGATATCGTGCAGCGATGATCTATTCACTGTCAAGATTTAGCGCTCAGGCTCGCGCTAAGATCGCAACGAGATCTCAATGTCGCCCCCCAGGAGCGTCCCCGAATTGCCGACCGCCCGACAAAAGAAAAAGCCCGTCGATCGCTACCACCATGGCGATTTGCGCAACGCATTGATCGCGCAGGCCTGGGTAATCATCGACAAACGGGGTCAGTCAGCGCTGTCGATGCGGGCAGTGGCGCAGGCGCTCGGTGTGTCGCATGGCGCCCCGGCCCATCATTTCGCGGACAAGGAGGACCTGCTGCGTGAGCTTCGGACGCAGGCCTGGGCCGCCTTTGCCGATGCGCTCGAATCAGCAGGCGACGCGCCTGATGCCCTTCGCCAGATGGGCCGGGCTTATGTGGCCTATGCGCTCGCGCATCCAAAGCGAATGGATCTGATATTTCGCAGCAACACCAGCACGGGCTCGCCCGAGCTGGAAGTCCAGGCGATGCGGGGGTGGGCGGCGCTCAGCAATGCGGTGGTTCGACATATCGGCCCGACCCGGGCTGCCGATCAGCGTCTGGTGTCGGTCCTGTCGGTGGCGGCATGGGCCCAGGCCCACGGACTGGCAATGCTCTGGACGGATGTCAACCTGCCGCCGGGTTTGCCTCAGGGACAGAGCGCGCAGCCGCTTCATGAAGCGGCGCTCGATGTGCTCTATGCCGGAATGACGGCGGTGCTGGGGCCCGCGTCATCGATGCCGCAAGACCCGCCCGCCTGAATAGGGGCGGGCTGAAGACGGCTCAGGTCTGTTTTCTCGGGCGCTTGACGGCCGGCCTGGGCATCACATCGGACTCGCTGATCCGAAGCGGCTGACTGCCGACCCTGACGGTCTGCAGATGTTTCAGCGTCTTTTTCGGCAGTCCTGCCGAAAGCTCGATCAGGCTGTAAGTGTCGAAGATCTCGATGCGACCGATGTGCTTGGCTTCCAGTCCGGTCTCGTTGGCAATGGCGCCTACGATGTTGCCCGGTTTGACGCCATGAATATGGCCGATCTCGATGCGATAGGCCTGGCTGCCCAATCGTGCAGGCTTGGCGTCGATCGGTTCATGCGCCGCCTGGCTGGCCCGTTCGCGCCATGTCGAGGGCGGCGGCGAATCAGGCGCTGAAAAGGCCGTCGATGGCTCGGCCCGATCTGGCCGCTCGATCGGCGCTGCAGTCTTTCGGGCCGCGCGTACAGGACGATTTTCCGACCAGTCTGCCTGAAAGGATGGGGTTGTGCTGGAAGATGTTGGGCCAGGTGCGTCGGGCCCGGACTGCGCGCCGCGATCGGGACGGGCGAGCAGCAATGGCACGCCGCCTCGCGACATCTTGGCGAGTGCTGCCGCGATTTCGATGGCCGGCACGTTGTGCTCGTTTTCATACGCTTCGACGATCGCGGCAAAGACATCGAGATCGCCATCAGCCAGAGTCTGCGAAATCTGCTCCTTGAAACGGGCGATTCGCACATTGTTGACCGTGGTGATCGTCGGCAGCTCGAGCTGCGAGATCGGCTGACGCGTCGATCGCTCGATCGCCTTGAGCAGGCTTCGTTCGCGGGGCGTGATGAAAAGAATCGCCTCGCCGCTGCGACCGGCACGTCCGGTGCGGCCGATGCGGTGGGTGTAACTCTCAGGATCGGAGGGCACGTCATAGTTGATGACATGGCTGATCCGATCGACATCGAGCCCGCGCGCGGCCACATCGGTGGCCACCAGAATGTCGATGCTGCCGTCCTTGAGCTGACCGACCGTGCGCTCGCGATGCTGCTGCTGCATGTCGCCATTGATGGCGGCGGCCGAAAATCCACGCGCCATCAATTTGACCGCAAGCTCTTCGGTGGCAAGTTTGGTGCGGGCAAACACGATGATGCCGTCGTAATCCTCGGCTTCGAGCAAGCGGGTGAGGGCATCGAGCTTGTGCATGCCGCTCACCAGCCAGTAGCGCTGACGGATGTTGTCGGCGGTCCCGGTCTTGGCGGCGACCATGATTTCGGCAGGGCTCTGCAGCTGGGTCTGAGCGATGCGCTTGATTGCAGAGGGCATCGTTGCCGAGAAAAGCGCGGTCTGACGGGTTTTGGGCGTGTCCTGCAGGATGCGTTCGACATCGTCGATGAAGCCCATGCGCAGCATTTCGTCGGCTTCGTCGAGCACCAGCGTCTTGAGCTTTGACAGGTCAAGCGAGCCCTTGTCGAGATGGTCGATCACCCGACCCGGGGTGCCGACCACGACATGCACGCCGCGCTTGAGCGAGGACAGTTGCGGCCCGTAGCTCGCGCCGCCATAGATCGGCAGCACATGAAACCCTGGAATATGGGCGGCATAACGCTGAAACGCCTCAGCGACCTGAATCGCAAGTTCGCGCGTCGGCACAAGCACCAGCGCCTGCGGCACGGTCTGCTTGAGATCGAGGCGAGACAGAATCGGCAGTGCAAAGGCGGCGGTTTTACCAGTGCCGGTCTGGGCCTGCCCCAGCAGATCGCGGTTCGCGAGCAGCAAGGGGATGGTGGCCGCCTGAATTGGCGACGGGGATTCATAGCCGACGTCATGCAGCGCCTGCAACAGGGCAGGGCTCAGGCCAAGGTCAGTAAAAAGAGGGGTGTTCGCTTCGGTCAAGACAGAACTCACTATGCAAAACCTGCGTAGTGTCCACGGTATCGGCGTAATAGCAAGCCCGGCCTTGTTTGTATCTGCGCAAAGTGAGTGTTCGAGCGTGCCGTAATTGGTCGGCACACCGGTCAAATCTTGCTAATCTGCAGGCTTAGCCTTCAAGCGATGTATTGCCGTGAATCCTGCCGACAGCCTCAGCGCTCAGCGCGCGCCAGCCCCCGAATCCGACAGCGAAGAAAACCGCACCGGCCTGAGCAAGGAGTCGCTGAAGAGCGCCTTTCTCGACAACCTTTTTTATGTTCAGGGCAAGTTTCCTGCACTCGCCAGCCGCACCGATTGCTATCTGGCCTTGGCTTTCGTCGTTCGAGACCGGCTGCTGCAGCGCTGGATCAGCACCGCAGCGGCCTACACCAAGCAGGGTGCTCGCACCGTGGCCTATCTGTCGGCCGAATTTCTGATGGGGCCGCATCTTGGCAATAACCTGATCAACCTGGGTATTTTCGACGAGGTCCGGCAGGCGGTCACCGAGCTCGGTCTCGATTTCGACGAGATGCTGAACGAAGAAGAAGAGCCGGGGCTGGGCAACGGCGGCCTGGGTCGGCTTGCCGCCTGCTTTCTCGATTCGATGGCCACGCTTGAGTTGCCATCGCTGGGCTACGGCATCCGCTATGAGTTCGGGATCTTTGATCAGGTGATGACCAATGGCTGGCAGGTCGAGAAGACCGACAAGTGGCTTCGTCATGGCAATCCCTGGGAACTTATGCGCCCTGAATGGTCGGTGCAGGTCAAGCTTGGCGGCCAGACCGAGCGCTATGTCGGCGTCAAGGGCAGCGAACGGGTGCGATGGCATGCGGCTCGCATTGTCAACGGCATTCCTTATGACACGCCGATTCTCGGTTACCGCACCAATACCGCCAACACCCTGCGACTCTGGCGCGCCGAAGCACCTGAGGGCTTCGATGTCGAGCAGTTCAATCGGGGCGATTATTACGGCGCAGTCAACCGCAAGATCGTGTCCGAGAACATCACCAAGATTCTTTATCCGAACGACGAACAGATTCAGGGTAAGGAGTTGAGACTCGAGCAGCAGTACTTTTTCGTGTCGTGCTCCCTGCAGGACATGCTGCGGATCATGCGCACGCAAAAGTTGCCGCTGTCACGGTTTCACGAAAAATTCGCGATCCAGCTCAATGACACCCATCCGGCGATTGCGGTGGCCGAGCTGATGCGACTGCTGGTCGACGAAGAGCTGCTCGAATGGGACGAGGCCTGGACGATTACCCGCAAGTCGCTGGCCTATACCAACCACACCTTGCTGCCTGAGGCACTCGAGCGCTGGCCGCTCGACCTGTTTGGCAGGGTGCTGCCGCGCCATCTCGAGATCATTTTTGCGATCAATGCCGATTTTCTGAAAGAAGTCGAGCGGCGTTTCCCGGGAGATCCCGACCTGATTGCCCGGATGTCACTGATCGATGAGCATGGCGGGCGCCATGTGCGCATGGCGCATCTGGCCTGCGTCGGCAGCCACGCAATCAATGGCGTGGCGCAGCTGCATTCCGATCTGCTCGTGCGCGACGTCCTCAAAGATTTCCATTCGATGTGGCCCGAAAAGTTCAGCAACAAGACCAACGGCGTGACACCGCGCCGATTCGTGGCGCTGAGCAACCCGACGCTGTCCAGACTGATCACCGACACGATTGGCGAAGGGTGGCTCAAGAATCTCGATCGCCTGCGAGAACTTGAGCCTCTGGTCGATGCCGCCGGCTTTCGCGAGCAATGGCGTGAGATCAAGCATCGCAACAAGCAGCTGCTGGCCAGGCAGCTGAAAGTCAGGGCCGGTGTGACGGTCGATCCGCAATCGCTCTTCGATATTCAGGTCAAACGCATTCATGAGTACAAGCGGCAACACCTGAGCGTGCTGCATGTGGTCGACCTTTACCATCGCATCCGTACTCGGGCGGTGCTTGAGGTCGCGCCACGCACCTTTGTGTTTGGTGGCAAGGCTGCACCCGGCTATCGCATGGCCAAACTGATCATCAAGCTGATCACCTCGGTGGCCGATGTGGTCAACAACGATCCGGCAACCCGGGGGCTGCTGAAGGTGGCGTTCCTGCCGAACTTCAATGTCAGCATCGGGCACCGGGTCTATCCGGCGGCCGATGTCTCCGAGCAGATTTCGACGGCCGGCAAGGAAGCCTCCGGCACCGGCAACATGAAATTCACGATGAACGGCGCGCTGACCGTCGGCACCCTCGATGGCGCCAACATCGAGATTCGCAATGCGGTCGGCCCGGAAAACTTCTTTCTGTTCGGCAAGACGGTCGAAGAAGTCGAGGCCCTGTGGGCCCGAGGCTATCAGCCGATCGATCAGTATCACGGCAGCGAAAGGCTGCGCGGCGCGCTCGATCTGATCAGCACCGGCTATTTCAGCGGTGGCGATACCGAGATGTTCCGCCCGCTGCTCGACAGCCTGATCAATCACGATCCCTATCTGCTGCTGGCCGATTTCGATTCCTACCTCGACTGCCAGCAGCGGGTCGACGCGGCCTATCGCGACGCCGAGCGCTGGACGCGAATGTCGATTCTGAACGTCGCCCGGGCCGGTCAGTTCTCGTCGGACCGCACGATCCGCGAATACGCCGGCGAGATCTGGAAGGTCAAGCCGGTCGAGGTCAAATTGCTGACCCGCGCTGACGTGATCGAGGGCTTCCTGCAATAAGGGCTTTGACTGAAGGCGGACGCTCTCAGGCGAATTCGCGCGGTTGGCCGGTCGATTCGATCACCGACATCCACAGATCGCCATCAGGATCGACCGTGCGTGTCTTGCTGGTCGCCAGTGCAATCGGCACATGCACGTAATGGCCGTGCCAGCGTCCGATCAGCATGGCGGTATTGCCGGCCAATCCGGCGTGGACCGCATTTCGCGCCATATCCCAGCAATAGACGCTGTCGGACGGACAGGCCGGAATACTTCGGATCGTATAGCTCGGATCGATGTACTTGACGGTCGTCTCGCGCCCGGCGGCCTCGAAGTAAGCGAGGATCCGATCGCGCAGGAAGACGCCGACATCCTTGAGCTTGGCATTGCCGCTCTTGTCGCGTGAGCCGACGCGGCCCGGGGCGGCATCGGGATCGACAATCAGGTCCTGGGCGGCGCCCTCGGCGACCACGATCACCACATGTCCCTTTCGTGCCAGAACCCGTTCGATGCAGGCGAACACGCCTTGATTGCCCTCGAGCACGACCGGCACCTCAGGGATCAGCACCAGATCGGCGTCAGTCGAGGCCAGTGCCGCCTGGCAGGCAAGAAAGCCGGCGTGCCTGCCCATGAGCTTGACCAGGCCGATGCCGTTTCGTGCGGCAACCGCTTCAATGCGAGCGCTGTGAATGACATCGACTGCCGCAGAATAGGCACTCACAAAGCCGAAGCTGCGATCGATGAAGGGCACATCGTTGTCGATGGTCTTGGGCACACCGATAACACCGATTCGAAGCCCGCGCCGAGCGATTTCAGCGCACAGGGTCAAGGCGCCATGCATGCTGCCGTCGCCACCGAGCACGAAGAGAATACCGATGCCATTGGCCTCGAGATTGTCGACCATCTCGCCGGCATCCTGCGCGCCTCGCGAGGTCCCAAGCACCGTACCGCCTTCGTGATGAATGCTGGCGACCGATTCCGGAGTCAGCATCATCGGCTGATGACCGAGTCGCGCGATCAGGCCTTCATAGCCATAGCGATAGCCGACGATATGGCGCACGCCGTAGCCGGCCCACAGTTCAAGCACGATGCCGCGAATGACATTGTTCAGTCCCGGCGCGAGTCCACCGCAGGTCACGATGCCGCAGCGAAGTGTCCTCGGATCGAAAAAAATCTTGTCCCGGGGGCCAGCCAACTCGAACGCCGGCAGGCTGTTGGTGTCTGCGACGGTCTGGCTCAGACTCGAGATCGAATCATCGAG
>CAIKZV010000396.1 GCA_903831925.1 uncultured Burkholderiales bacterium | reverse complement strand
ACGGCGGCCAGGCGGGTCAGCGCCGTTTCGGTGGTGGCCAGGTCATGCGCAACTACACCTGCATGAATGTCGGCGAACGCAACGTTGAATTCATCGAGCAGTTCCTGGCGACCGAGCGGATTGCGATTGTCTCGAAGGACGTGCTCGATGTCTGTCCGCGCAAGGTCTGCCTGTTTCCGGGCAGTGGTCGGGCCCTGGTCAAGAAGCTGGCGGTGACTCAGTCCGATGTGATTGCGACCGTCGAATCCGATTACCGCGGCAAGCTGAGCCGCCAACCCGCCGCTGCCGCTTCCGGCGGCGTCGAGCTATTTTGAGGACTGAGCGATGAAAGACGCGACGGGCAAGATCCGGGTCGTGGTGGTCGATGACTCCGCGCTGGTACGCAGCATCCTGTCGACGCTGATCGATTCGCAGCCTGATATGGCCTGCATCGGCGTGGCCAGCGACCCGCTGGTGGCCCGCGAGATGATCCGCGAACTCAATCCCGACGTGATCACGCTGGATGTCGAGATGCCCAAGATGGACGGGCTCGATTTCCTTGAAAAGCTCATGCGGCTGCGGCCGATGCCGGTGGTGATGGTGTCGACCCTCACCGAGCGCGGCGCTGAGACCACGCTGCGAGCACTTGAATTGGGCGCTGTCGATTTCGTGGCCAAGCCACGGCTCGGACTCGCGCAGGGGCTGCAGGAGATGGCCAAGGAGATCACCGAGAAGGTTCGGATCGCGGCGAAAGTCAGAATCGACCGGCGAGCGGTCGCTCGCCCGGCGCCGCCGTCAGCGGCGCCTCGGGTGGCGGGCTCGGCGGTTCATGGCCAGGCCGTGGCTGATGCGGTTGCGCCGCTGGTCAAGGCAGTGCCGATCAGCTATTCGCGGGTCAGCACCGAAAAGCTGATCGCCATTGGCGCGTCCACCGGTGGCACCGAGGCACTGCGCGAGATGCTCAGCGGTTTGCCCGCCGATTGCCCGGCTGTGATGGTGACCCAGCACATGCCGCCCGGATTTACACGCAGTCTGGCCGATCGGCTCAATTCGGTCTGTCGCATGCATGTGAAGGAAGCCGAGCAGGGCGAGCGCATTCTCCCGGGCCATGTCTATATCGCCCCGGGCGGACGGCACCTCGCCGTGCGCCGCAGTGGCGCCAACTATGTCGTCGAGGTCCATGATGGCGATGTCGTCAATCGGCATCGGCCATCGGTCGAGGTCCTCTTCAATTCGGTGGCACTCGAGGTCGGTCGCAACGCCATCGGTGTGATGCTCACCGGCATGGGCCGTGATGGCGCCGACGCCATGCTCAGAATGCGCGAAGCCGGTGCCTATAATTTTGCGCAGGACGAGGCGAGCTGCGTGGTGTTCGGCATGCCGCGCGAAGCGATCGCGACCGGCGCGGTGCATGAGGTTGTGCCGCTGCAAAAGATCGCCGGGCAATTGCTCGGTCAGTTGCGCCTGGCCGGTCCGGTGCTGTCGCGCGTCTGAGGATTCAGCTGCCGAACATGTTGAAGAGATGAGTGAGCGCCTGAGCCATCGGGCGTTCAATCCAGGGCAGTCCCACGAACAGCAGCACCAGTCCCATGCTGACCGTGATCGGAAATCCGATCGAAAACAGGCTCAGCTGCGGTGCCACGCGCGACATCACCCCCAGCAGCAGGTTGATGAACATGATCATCGCGAGAAAGGGCACGGCAATCAGCAAGCCGAGCGCGAAAATCTCGGCGCCCAGGGCAATCGGATTGAAGCGCCCGGCAAAATCGAAGGCGATCCGTCCCATCGGCAGACTGTCGAAGCTGCGCAGGGTGGCCGCGATCAGCAGCAGCGGCCCGTTCATGGCGACGAAGGTGAGGGTGGCGGTGGT
>CAIKZV010000395.1 GCA_903831925.1 uncultured Burkholderiales bacterium | reverse complement strand
TTACCTCGGCACCGAAGGCTACCCACCACTGCTGCTGCGCGGCGAGGCGGGCAGCGAGCTGCAGATCGGGTCCGAGATCCGTGTGCGGGGCGACGTCTCAAGCCAATTCCTGACTGCGCTGTTGCTCGCATTGCCGCTTGCCAGCGCCAGCGCTGCGGTGATGATCGCAGTCGACGGCGAACTGATCAGTAAGCCGTATGTGGACATCACGCTGAAGTTGCTGGCACGCTTCGGCATTGACGTGGATCGGCAGGGCTACCAACGCTTTACGATCGCTCAGGGCAGCGCCTACCGATCGCCGGGTGTGATCCATGTCGAAGCCGACGCCTCATCGGCCTCCTATTTCATCGCGCTGGGAGCGATCGCTGCCTCAGAAGCGCCGCTGGTAATCGAAGGTCTGGACCTGGACTCCATCCAGGGCGACATCAGATTTGTCGAGGCCGCGCGTGCGATGGGCGCGGTCGTGTATGGCAAGCCAGGACGGCTGACCGTTGGCCGCGGCGCCTGGCCGCTACGATCCATCGACCTGGACTGCAACCACATGCCCGATGCGGCGATGACGCTGGCGGTGATGGCGTTGTTCGCCGAGGGCACGACGAGGCTGCGAAACATCGCGAGCTGGCGGGTCAAGGAGACCGACCGTATCGAGGCCATGGCCAGCGAGCTGCGCAAGCTAGGCGCCACCGTGACCCAGGGCGCAGATTTTCTCGAAATCACCGCACCCAGTGCGTGGCGAGCGGCCAGCATCCAAACCTACGACGACCACCGCATCGCGATGTGTCTGTCGCTAGCGGCTTTCAACCCGCTGGTGGCGAGCCCCGGCGTGGCGGTGCGAATCCTCGATCCGCATTGCGTGGCCAAGACCTTTCCGGACTATTTCGAGGCCTTGTTCTCAGTCGCGCAAGCCGATGCCGAAGACATCCCGGTGATCACGATCGATGGTCCAACCGCCTCAGGCAAGGGCACACTGGCGGCGGCGGTGGCGGCACGCCTGGGCTGGCGCCAGCTCGACTCAGGGATGCTCTACCGCGCCACATCGCTCGCAGCCCAGCAGCTGGGAATCCCTGCGGATGACGAAGCGGGGCTCAAGCTCGTCGCTTCCGGTCTGGACCTGCATTTCGAAGGCGAGCGTGTGCTGCTGAACGGCAGCGACGTGGCCGACGAACTGCGGCTCGAAGCCATCGGCAGTCTGGCCTCCAAGATCTCGGCGCTGCCCGCAGTTCGCACCGCACTGGAAGCGCTGCAGCTGGGCTTTCGACGCCTGCCCGGCTTGGTGACCGATGGCCGGGACATGGGCACGGTGATCTTTCCAAACGCCCCGCTCAAGGTGTTTCTCACGGCCAGCCCCTCAATGCGCGCCGAACGCCGGCACAAGCAATTGATTTCAAAGGGAATTTCTGCTAATCTCATAGACCTTCGCGCGGATCTGGAAGCGCGTGACGAGCGGGACAAAAACCGCTTGATCGCGCCCCTGAAACCCGCGCCAGACGCGCTGCTGCTCGACAACTCGGGCCTGACGATCGAGCAATCGGTCGACAAGGTCTTGGACTGGTGGGCACAGCGCGGGCCGTTCCAGGGCCTTGACCGGCACTGAGACGGCTGAAACAAGCCCGCCCAGTCGATGCTGGCGCCAAAGGCAAGACTTGGCACCCAGCAAAAACCACGCGACTTCCTCTGTAAAACCGCAACCCCGGTTGCACTCACTCCGCCGGCCACTTCTGACTTGGTTTTCGCCGGCACCAAGGACCCGTCTCAATGTCAAAAATTTCACACCAGACCCAAGCCCGTATCCAGGCTCGTCCCGCGACCCCAGCCTATAGCGGCATGGAAGACTTTGCATCGCTGTTCGAAGAGTCGCTGGCCAAGAGCGATCTGCGCACCGGCGAGGTCATCTCGGCCGAAGTCGTCCGCATCGAGTTCAACCACGTCGTCGTCAACGCCGGACTCAAGAGCGAAGCCTATGTGCCGATCGCCGAGTTCAAGAACGACCAAGGCGAGCTCGAGGTCGAAGTCGGTGACTTTGTCTCGGTCGCGATCGACGCGATCGAAAACGGTTACGGCGACACCATCCTGTCACGCGACAAGGCCAAGCGTCTGGCATCTTGGCTGTCACTGGAAGTAGCGCTGGACAGCGGCGATTTCGTCACCGGCACGGTCTCTGGCAAGGTCAAGGGCGGCCTCACCGTCCTGGTCAACGGCATCCGCGCCTTCCTGCCGGGTTCGCTGATCGACACCCGCCCGGTCAAAGACCTGAGCCCATACGAAGGCAAGACCCTCGAATTCAAGGTCATCAAGCTCGACCGCAAGCGCAACAACGTGGTGCTTTCGCGCCGCGCGGTCGTCGAAGCCAGCATGGGTGAAGAGCGCGCCAAGCTGCTCGAAACCCTGACCGAAGGCGCGATCGTCCACGGCGTCGTCAAGAACATCACCGAATACGGTGCATTCGTCGACCTCGGTGGCATCGACGGCCTGCTGCACATCACCGACATGGCCTGGCGCCGTGTCCGCCACCCGAGCGAGGTGGTCACGGTTGGCCAAGAGCTGTCGGCGAAGGTGCTGAAGTTCGACGCCGAGAAGAACCGCGTCTCGCTGGGCATCAAGCAGCTGGGTGACGACCCGTGGCACGGCGTGTCGCGCCGCTACCCGAACAGCACGCGCCTGTTCGGCAAGATCACCAACATCGCCGACTACGGCGCCTTCGTCGAGATCGAGCCGGGCATCGAAGGCCTGGTTCACGTCTCGGAAATGGATTGGACCAACAAGAACGTGGCACCTTCCAAAATCGTGGCCTTGGGCGACGAAGTCGAAGTCATGGTCCTCGAGATCGACGAAGACAAGCGCCGCATCAGCTTAGGCATGAAGCAGTGCAAAGCCAACCCATGGCAAGACTTCGCACAAAACACCAAGCGCGGCGACCGCGTCAAAGGCCCGATCAAATCCATCACCGACTTCGGCGTGTTCGTCGGACTGGCTGCTGGTATCGACGGTTTGGTGCACTTGTCTGACCTGTCTTGGAACGAGACCGGCGAAAACGCTGTTCGCGAATACAAAAAAGGCCAAGAAGTCGAAGCCTTGGTATTGGCTGTGGACGTCGAGCGCGAGCGCATCTCCTTGGGTATCAAGCAACTCGACTCTGACCCCTTCACCACCTTCGTGTC
>CAIKZV010000394.1 GCA_903831925.1 uncultured Burkholderiales bacterium | reverse complement strand
GCTGTTCGCGGATGAACTCGGCAAACGCGCCGTCGCTCATGGTCGCCCCCGAGAGGTTGATCGAGCATTTATGTGTGCGTGCCAGATTGCGAGGATTGCTGGCAAGCCAGGCAAAGGCGCGCTGCACAACCGCCCGATCGAAGGTGACCGACATCTGTGCCTTGATCGCAAGCTTGAGAAACTCAGGCGGCTGAATCAGGCTGCCATCGCGATCGCGAAGCCGCGTGAGCACCTCGTAGGACACCATGCCTTGCGGCGCATCCGGGTCGATCACGGGCTGGGCATAGAGCTCCAGGCGCGACTCGTGCAGGGCCTCGCGGATATGCTCGATTTTGACCTGAAGCGCGCGACGCGAATCAATCATCAATTGCGACAGCGGCTCGACGAACAGCTGCGGCTCGCGCACGCTGGCCGCGATCGTCAGCGCGTCAGTCAAGGCCGCGAGGCAGTCTTCACTGTCGATGAGCGAATGCCGGTCGATCTGCAGACCGCCGACACAGACCTGCAGGCGCAAATTACCGTTGGCGGTCGCAAAAAGCTGGGCATTGAGGCTGGCATAGATATCACGGGCCACCGATCTGACCTGGGCCACGGTTTCGGCGTCGATCACCAGGGCATAGCGGCCTGCCGACAAACGCGATGCGCAACGCACGCCAGGCTGGTTCAGCAACAGGGTTGCAGCAGACTGCTCGAGTTGAATCGCCGGAATCGTGCCGCACAGATCGGTCATGGATTCGAAGTTGCTCAAGGTCAGACCGATCAGCCCGAGATTCGGTCTGTCTGGCGAAACCAGCAGATCGCCGAACACCGACAGCAGGCCCCGGTCGTTGAGCAGGGCGGTCGTGGTGTCTTCGTGTGCCAGCCGCGACACCCGCTTGAGCGCGATCAGTCGATCCGACGCAAGTGCCTGAACCAGATGGCTCAGCATGATTGCTGCGATCAGCAGAGCGCCGACCTCAACCGCACGCGACAGGTCATCGGCCACTGCGGGCGTGCCGACCAGGCCGGTCCCCAGGATGACGCCACCCGATACCAGCAGGGTGATCGCATTGGCTCGCTCGGTGGTCCGCATGGCAACCCACATCGAGATCGGGAAATACAGATACAGCGCCAGCATCGCGTAGCGGGCCTGTCCAGCGCGAGCAAGGAGCACGCTTGCGGTGGCCACAGCAAGTGCCAGAGCCAAGCCGGCGCCATCGACGCTCGGCCGCTGATCATTCTGTTCAGCGGATGCGTCGATGATTGACAGCAAAGCCGGGGCCAGCAGCAGGGTGCCAAGGGCACTCGAGAGCCACAATCCGGCGTACAGTGAAAAGGACGGCGGGCCTGCGAGGCCTGCGGTCATCGAGGTGACAGCCACCGCGGTCAATGAGAAGAGCGGCGCACAGACCAGGAAGGTCACCAGGAAAAATCGGATGGTGTCGGTGTGACTGTCAACGGTGGGTTTCCACAGGCTCATGCGCCTCAGTGCGACCGCCGAAGGCCAGGCGCCGGCCAGGGTGGCGATCGCGCCACTCAGCGCAAGGCTCGACTGATCGAATCGCAGGATCCCGAAAAGCAAGGCCCCGGCGACCGCCGGCAGTGACCAGGCAAGCCCACCGCGCCATGCGCAGGCCAGTGCAATGCCAACCGCCGGCCAGCACAGGAATCGGGACGGGTCGCCGTTCGATCCGATGCTCGCAGCAAAACACATCGCGCAGGTCAGCGCGATAAGCCCCGCAATCCGGATCGGAGCGGGCATTTGCGAAGAAAGAGTGACCGAACCGGATCGCACTTGTCGTGGCATCCCAATGTTCAGTCGAGTGTAGCGCAGCCCCTCAGGGCCCGGACCGACCGAAAGATCCGCCTGTCGCGGCCAGATGGGCGACTGTCGCCCGTCTGGCCGTTGACCTCGCAGCGGTTGCCGGTTGGCACTGTGGTTTGCACAGCCCCAACCGGCGCCTGGACATCAGGCAGCAGCCATCAGCTCGCGCAGCACATACGGCAGGATGCCGCCGTGACGGAAATAATCGACTTCGATCGGCGTGTCGATCCGTGACAGCAATGCGACCTTGCGCGTGCTGCCATCGCGCGCGGTGATCGTCATGGTGATGTCCTGCTGCGGCTTCATCTCTGCCGGAAAGGCAATATCGAAGGACTCATCGCCCTTGATGCCCAGCGATGCCCACGAATCCTTGCCTTTGAACTGCAGCGGCAACACGCCCATGCCCACCAGATTCGAACGATGGATCCGCTCGAAGCTGCGGGCAACCACTGCCCGAACGCCGAGCAGCTGGGTGCCTTTGGCCGCCCAGTCGCGCGACGAACCCGTGCCGTACTCTTCACCACCAAAGACGACCGTGGGCACGCCTTCGCGGATGTACTTCATCGCGGCGTCGTAGATGTACATCTGCTCGCCGGTCGGCTGGTGGATCGTCAGGCCGCCTTCTTCGCGCGAACCGTCGGCCTTGGCCGGCAACATCAGGTTCTTGATGCGAACGTTGGCGAAGGTGCCGCGCATCATCACTTCGTGATTGCCGCGACGTGCACCATAGGAATTGAAGTCGGCCTTGAGCACGCCATTGGCAAGCAGATACTGGCCTGCGGGCGAGGTGTCCTTGATCGAACCGGCGGGAGAGATGTGATCGGTTGTGATCGAATCACCGAAGAGGCCCAGCGCCCGGGCGCCCTTGATCGAGCCGGAGTCCGACGGCGTCATCGAGAAGTTGTCGAAGAAGGGCGGGTTGGCGATATAGGTCGATTTCGGCCAGTCATAGACCTGGCCGGTCGCTGCCGGCACCGCATTCCACAGCGGATGATCTTTGGTCATGTCGCTGTAGAGCCTGCGGAAGGTCTTGGCGTTCATTGCATACTTCATCAGCTTGTGCACCTCGTCAGAGGTCGGCCACACATCGCCGAGATAGACATCACGGCCTTTCTTGTCCTTGCCAAGCGGCTCGGTCATCAGGTCGACTTTCATGCTGCCGGCGATGGCATAGGCGACCACCAGCGGCGGCGAGGCGAGGAAGTTGGCCCGCAGATTCGGATGGATGCGCGCTTCGAAGTTGCGGTTGCCCGACAGCACCGCGGCACAGACCATGTCGTTGGACGTGATCGCTTCGTTGATGTCGGGGGTGAGGTCGCCCGCGTTGCCGATGCAGGTCGTGCAGCCATAGGCTGCCACCGAAAAGCCGAGCTTGGACAGCGGCGACAGCAGGCCGGCTTTCTCGAGATATTCGGTGACCACCCGCGATCCGGGTGCCAGGGAGGTCTTGATATGCGGTGAAACCGTCAGTCCACGGGCCACTGCTTTCTTGGCCAGCAGACCTGCTGCCAGCAGCACGCCGGGGTTCGATGTGTTGGTGCAGGAGGTGATGGCAGCGATCAGAACGTCGCCGTTGCTGACGCTCGTGCCTGCCGTGGTGATGTAATCGGTATCGAGTTCAGCGGCCGACTTGTTGAAACCGTCAGCGGCGGTCGTCTTGGAGAACAGATCAGCGAAGGTCGATTTGACATTGCCGATTTCGATCCGGTCCTGCGGCCGCTTGGGGCCGGCCAGCGAGGGCGCGATGGTGGCGAGATCGAGTTCGACCACTTTCGAGTAATCAATGCTGCCGTCTTTCGGGACGCCGAAGAGGCCTTGAGCCTTGAAGTAGGCTTCGAATGCATCGATTTCGGCTTTGGTTCGGCCGGAGCCTTCGAAGTATTCGATCGTCTTGCGGTCGACTGGAAAAAAGCCCATGGTCGCGCCGTATTCCGGCGCCATGTTGGCAATGGTTGCGCGATCGGGCAGCGCCAGATTCGCCGTGCCCTGGCCGAAAAACTCGACGAATTTGCCGACGACTTTTTCAGCGCGCAGCATCTCTGTGACCCGCAGCACCAGGTCGGTGGCAGTGACGCCTTCGCGCAGCTTGCCGGTGAGCTTGAAGCCG
>CAIKZV010000393.1 GCA_903831925.1 uncultured Burkholderiales bacterium | reverse complement strand
GGTGTCTTGCTCGCTTCTGTTGACTGGGTTGGTGCGCTGGCGTTCGGCCTGGCGAATGGCGTTCTTGCCTTAGAATGGTCGCACAGTGTCGGTCCTTCGACCACTTTCGATTCATCTGAATTTTTCCGACAGGAGCTTGGCATGGGACAACTCGACGGCCGTGTGGCCATCGTCACCGGATCGGGTCGCGGCATCGGTCAGCAGATCGCGCTCAGGCTGGCCCGTGCCGGCGCAAAGATCGTGGTCAACGACATCGATGAGGCGCCGGCGCTCGAGACCATCGCGCTGATCCGCGAGGCGGGCAGTGAAGCAGTCGCCTGCAACGGCGACGTCGCCGCAGTTGATTTCGGCGAGCGCATTGTCAAGACCGCGGTCGAGACCTTTGGCGATGCCCACATCGTGGTGAACAACGCCGGTTACACCTGGGACAGCGTCATCCAGAAGATGACCGACGAGCAATGGGATGCGATTCTCGACGTCCATCTGAAGGCGCCGTTCCGGATCCTGCGCGCGTTTTTTGCGCACCTGAAGCCGGCGGTCGAGCGCGAGACCGCCGCCGGCCAGCGCATCGTTCGCAAGGTGGTCAATATTTCCTCCACCTCGGGTGTCAACGGCAATGCCGGGCAGTCCAATTATTCGGCGGCCAAGGCCGGCATCACCGGGCTGAGCCGCACGCTCGCCAAGGAATGGGGCCGCTATCACGTCACCGTCAATTCGGTGGCCTTCGGCTATATCCAGACCCGTCTGACCAAGCCGCTGCAGGAAGGCGAGGCCGGCACGATCGAGATGCAGGGCCGCGAGGTCAAGATCGGTGTGCAGGCCGGGCGCATCGCGGCGATGTCGCAGATGATCCCGCTGGGTCGCGGTGGCACGCCGGAAGAGGCTGCCGGCTCGGTCTATCTCTTTTGCAGCCCCGACAGCGACTATGTCAGCGGCCAGACCCTGGTCGTCAACGGCGGACTCTGAGCGCGATGCCGGCAGCCGATCTTCAGGCCGCGGTCGATTCGCTGCGCGAGTCGGCTCGGATCGACTACACGCCCTGCGGCGACGGGCAGATGGTCTGGCGTCGCTGGGGCCAGGGCAAACCGCTTGCGCTGTTTCATGGCGGTGGCGGCAGCTGGGAACACTGGGCCGCCAATATCGAATCGCTGTCGCAGCATCGCGAGATCTGGTGCCCCGACTTCCCGTCCTTCGGCGATTCGGGCGACGTCCCGGCGCCCGGGCAGGTCGATGAAATTGCGCAGATCACGGCTGACGGACTCGATCAGCTTTTTTCCGAGCGAATCGACATTGCCGGATTCTCTTTCGGTGCGATGGTCGGCACGCTGATTGCCCATCATCGTCCGGGTCGGGTCGGACATCTCATTCTGGTGGGGGCAGCCTCGCTCGGTGTGCCCCGCAATCATCCGCCGCTGCAGGTCTGGCGAAAGGCGGCCGATCCGGTGCAGCGCATGGCACTGCATCGGACCAATCTCCACATCCTGATGCTCGCCACCCGCGAGCCCGACGAGGCAGCGCTGGCGCTTCATTCGCGCAATGTCGAGCGGGCCCGCTACAACGGTCGCAGGCTCGCCTTCAGCACCCGGCTCCTCGATCTGCTCGACAGCCTCGATGTCAGGCGGCTCGATGCGATTTACGGCGAGTTTGACGCCACCTGCGACGGCAACCTGGCGCTGGTCGAATCGGTGCTGCGCGAGCGCCGACCCGAGGCCCGTCTGATCGGTATTCCCGGCGCCGGCCACTGGGTGCAATACGAGGGGGCCGCCGCCTGCGAAGCGGCGATCCTCGAACTGCTCGCCGGCTGAGTCGCGACGGGGGCGGTGGGTATAATCGCGGGCTAGCCGTCTGCATCAGTCCTTCATTCACACCCCTTTTCACTTTTTCAGGCCTTTCATGAAAATTCTCGTGCCAGTCAAGCGAGTGGTCGACTACAACGTCAAAGTGCGCGTCAAGAGCGACGGCACCGGTGTCGACATTGCCAACGTCAAGATGTCGATGAATCCCTTCGATGAGATTGCCGTCGAAGAAGCGATCCGCCTTCGCGAAAAAGGACTCGCCACCGAGGTCATCGCAGTGAGTTGCGGTGTCGCAGCCTGCCAGGAGACCCTTCGCACCGCGATGGCGATCGGCGCTGACCGCGCGATCCTGGTCGAAATCGGTGCCGATGACGACCTGCAGCCGCTGGCGGTTGCCAAGCTGCTCAAGGCAGTGGTCGAGCGCGAACAACCCGGTCTGTGCATTCTGGGCAAGCAGGCGATCGACGACGACGCCAACCAGACCGGTCAGATGCTGGCTGCGCTGGCCGGCATGCCGCAGGCGACTTTCGCCTCGAAAGTCGAGCTCGCAGACGGTCGTGCGCTGGTGACCCGCGAGGTCGACGGCGGTCTTGAGACGCTCTCGATCCGGATGCCGGCGGTGGTCACCACCGACCTGCGCCTGAACGAGCCGCGCTATGTGACGCTGCCGAACATCATGAAGGCCAAGAAAAAGCAGCTCGATGTCCTCAAGCCCGCCGATCTCGGCGTCGACATCACGCCGCGTCTGAAGACCCTCAAGGTCGCAGAACCCGCCGGTCGCAAAGCCGGCATCAAGGTGCCCGATGTCGCGGCACTGGTCGACAAACTCAAAAACGATGCAAAGGTGATCTGACATGGGCGCTCTCGTCATTGCTGAACACGACAATCAGGTGATCCGGGGCGGCACGCTCAATGCGGTCACTGCGGCACTAAAGTGCAGTCCCGATGTCACCGTTCTGGTGGCAGGCGGCGGATGCGCGGCGGCCGGTGCTGCCGCTGCGGCGATTGCCGGTGTCTCGAAGGTGCTGCTTGTCGATGCGCCCCACCTGACAGAGCAACTCGCCGAGGCGCTGGCCGAGCAGGTGCTCGCGGTAGCCGGCGGCTACACCCACATCCTTGCCCCGGCAACCGCTTTCGGCAAGAACGTGACGCCGCGCGTGGCCGCCCGTCTCGATGTCGCGCAGATTTCCGACGTCACGATGGTCGAGTCACCCGACACCTTCCAGCGTCCGATCTATGCCGGCAACGCGATTGCCACCGTGCAGTCGGCCGATCCGGTCAAGGTCATGACGGTGCGCACCACCGCCTTCGATCCGGCCTCCGCTACCGGCGGCTCGGCTGCGATCGAGTCGGTGGCGGCTGCTGCCGACCCGGGCCTCTCGACCTTCATCAAGCGTGAAGTCGCCAAGAGCGAGCGCCCGGAGCTGGCCGGCGCCAAGATCGTTGTCTCGGGTGGACGCGGCATGGGCAGCGCCGAGAACTTCAAGGT
>CAIKZV010000392.1 GCA_903831925.1 uncultured Burkholderiales bacterium | reverse complement strand
CGAGCGAGCCCAGCACCGCGCGGATATTGGCGAGCATGTTGATTGCCACCAGGCGTGCAGCCGCCCGCCCCTGCTCGACATCGAGATCGACACCGAGCTTGCCGGTGATCGACGTGCCATCGGGATGACGCGGTCCGACTCCCGACATGAAGAGAAGCCCGCCGGCGATAACGCCGGGCACATAGTTGCCAATCGGGCGTGGCGGCGGCGGCAACACGATGCCGAGCGCTTCGAGTCGTTGATCCAGATTCATTTCGGGTCTCCTTCAGAAAAAGTTCTTATCGCAGCAACTCGCCTCACTCAGGCAAGGCGCTTGCCAATGAACACCGTGGCCACCACCGCCAGCGCAAAACCGACGGTCATCACCTGCAGCGGCTCGCCCAGAATCGGCACCGCGGCCAGGATGCTCAGGAAGGGCTGCAGCAGCTGGGTCTGGCTCACCTTGAGTGCGCCGCCGAGCGCCAGTCCGCGATACCAGGCAAAAAAGCCGGCCCACATGGAAAAGATGCCGACATAGAGCAGAGCCAACCAGGCCTGCGGCGCGACACTGTGCTCGGGCCAGGTCAGCAGCGCACCCGGCAGCGTGATGGGGAGTGCCATCACGCAGATCCAGCAGATGACCCGTTCGGCACCCAGCGCCGGTGTGACCACTGCACCGAACACATAGCCGAGCGCCGCCGCCAGTACCGCGCCCAACAGCAGCAGATCAGCCCACTGCACTGAAAAGCCGCCGCCGTGCTGCTGCGCACGAACCAGCGAATACACCACCACCAGCGCAGCGCCCGCGCCAGCGCACAGCCAGAAACCCAGCCGGGCTCGCTGATGCATAACCCACGCTGCGACCGCGGCCGTAACCAGTGGCAGCAGCGCGATCACCACGGCGGCATGGCCGGAACTGACATGTCGCAGCGCAAAGCCAAGCAGCAGCGGAAAACCCAGCGCATTGCCGAGGACCGCCAGCGCAAGCGGCCGGCGCTGATGCGCTGCCGGCCAAGGCGATCGGGTGAGCAGCAGAAAAATGATCGACAGCGCGCCGGCCAGCGTCGCGCGACCGAAGGTGACGAACCAGGGCGAGAGCTGGGGGGCTTGCGCGGTGCCGGTGGCTAGCCGGGTCATGGGCAAGGTGACCGCGAATACCGCCACCCCAAGCAGACCCAACCACATTCCACGGGTTTCTTGGGGCGTATTGACCGACTTCAACGGCGAGCAGACCGCATAACCCTCACGATCACTGCAAGCGCTGCCACCGTCACCAGCACGAAAAGTGCGCCGCTCCAGACTTCAAAAGCCAGACCTGCCAGGCGAGCTGACGCCGCATCCGCGCAGGTTGCACCCACATGGAACATCGCTGGCCAGATCGAATCGAGCTGCCATGCCATGAGTGTGCGGTCGGCCCAGGTAAAGGCGCACGATAGGGTCTTGGCCGCGACGGTGTGCTGATACCAGGCGGCCAGCACGCCGCCGATCGACAGGGCCAGCAGCAGGAGCGCCGCGACGATGGGGCCAAGCCGGGGCAGGCCGCGGGCCATCAGCGCACCGACGAAGGCGACCACGATGATCGCCATGACCACCACCCGCTGCATCACACACCAGGCACAAGGCTCGATGCCGAAGCCATGCTGGGAGACCAGCGCGATCAGCAGTGCGCCCAGGCTCAGCATGCCGATCGCCACCAGCAGACTGACGGATCGGCTGTCGCGGCGGTCAATAAAAAGGGGGCGGGAGCTTGGCATCCTCGAATCATAGCCGCTCAGCGCTTGCACGAGGCCGATGACGGGGCGCAGGACAGCTCGGGCTGTCGCGGCGTGTAGACTCGCCGCCAATGATGGATCTTCGCACCCGTGTCCTGCCCAATGGCCTGACGATCGCCTCGGTGAGGCTGCCAGGGTTCCGCACCGCGGCGGTCGGCACTTTCGTGAGAGTCGGCTCGCGCGATGAGCCTGCAGAACTCAACGGCATCTCGCACTTTCTCGAGCACATGGCGTTCAAAGGCACTGCCACGCGCGATGCCCGCCGCATTTCGCTCGAAATCGAGCGGGTCGGCGCGATGATGAATGCCTACACCGCAAAAGACCACACCGCCTTTCATACCGTGCTGCTGGCTGAACATATGCCGGTGGCGCTTGATGTCCTGGCCGATGTGGTACTGCGCTCGACCTTCCCGCCCGACGAGATCGAGCGCGAACGGCAGGTGATCCTCCAGGAGATCGGCGAAGCCGCCGATGACCCCGAATCGATCGCCCAGGATGAATTTGATCTGCGCGCCTATCCCAAGCAGGCCTTCGGTCGGCCGATCCTTGGCACTGCCCGGTTCGTGAAGCGCGTCGGACGAGACGATTTTCGCGACTACATGGGCACGCATTATTTCGGCTGCAATACCGTGGTCTCTGCAGTCGGCGACATCGATCATGAACGCTTCGCCGACGAGGTCGAACAGCGCTTCGGTGCGATGCCGCAGGGCGGCCGCCTGCAGCGCGAAGCCGCCCGCTATGTCGGCGGCTTCAGGCATGTCGATGACGACTACGAGCAGACCTCGGTCGCGCTCGGCTGGCCGGCACCGGCGCGCAGCGACCCGGCATTCCCGGTGTATGAGCTGCTGGGCGAGCTGCTGGGCGGCGGCATGTCGTCACCGCTTTTTCAGGCGGTCCGTGAACGGCATGGCCTGGCCTATCAGATCGACGCCTGGACCGAAGGCCATGACGACTGCGGTCTGCTGCAGGTGACCGCAGGGGTTGCGCCGCGCAATCTGAGACTTTTTTTCGATGTGGTCTGCGGAGAGATCAGCGAACTGACCCGTCGCATCACGCCGGAAGACCTCGAACGCACGCGCAATCAGCAAGCCACGCATCTGGCCCGCAGCCTCGAACGACCGATGGAGCTGGCCGAGACGGTGGCGCGTGACCTGCTGGTTCACGGCCGCGTACTCTCACCGATCGAACGGATTGCCACCACGATGGCAATCGGCGAGACCGAACTGCAGCAGGCCGCACGTGACCTGCTGTCGCAGCCGCCGACACTGGTACTGGTCGGTCGGGCCGGGCGCGGTGATCATCACCGGGCGGTCCGACGCAGCCTCGACCACTGACCGACCGTTGCTGGTGACGGTCGGCGACAGTCCTCAGATCAGGGCGCGGTCAGCGGCGCCCGGGCGTGTCAGCTCAATACCGCCATCGCGACAGGCCTGCGCAAACGCCGGTGACGCAAGCCAAGCGAACTCTGCCAGCCTGAAGACACCGATCGGATCGCCCTGATCGAGGCGATTGGCCGGGTGGCAGGCGACCAGGGCGCCATCGGGCAACTCACCGAGCATGGCCTGCCAATCCGCCGCGATGCGATCGGCATCGGCGAAGTCCTGCAGGCCGCCGAAGGCGGTATTAGCCGCCAGCCCGGCCGCGCCGAGTCGCCTCGCCAGTGCCGGCGCACCCAGCAGTCGCAGGGCCAGTCGTTTGGCGGCCGAGTTGCGGGGACCAAAGGCCGGAAACAGATTTCGCACGACGATGCCGCCGCCGTGTCGCTTGACCGCATCGAGAACGAGTTCGCGCAAGGGCGGCAGGACATGGACATGCCGGTGGCTGTCGACGAAATCCGGCGCACGTCCGGCCAGATCCTCGAAGGCCTGCCATTGGGCCGCGATTTCTCGGGCAAGCGCCTGGTGGGGTATCGAGAAAGTGGCCGTGCGCGCCGCAAGCAAAGCAGCACCGGGCAAGGGCCTGCCGTCGGCCAAGCCCTTGCCCTCGACGAAATTCAGATGCAAGCCGAGGGCCACGCGCTCCGGAATCTCGCGCAGGTGTTGCCAGGCCTGCGGCCAGCGCGCGCCGGCGGTCATCGCCGCGATTGCGGTGAGTCGTCCGTTAGCGGCCAGATCGAGGATGCCCCGGCTCACTGGCTCGGAAAGCGCAAAGTCGTCCGCGCAAATTGCAATTCGCCTCACTGGCATGGCGGCCTCAATCAGGCGTCGTCGCGGGTCGGCTGCGCGAGCCCTTCATCGATGCGATCGATGAGATACAGCGGACGCCCCTTGACCTCGCGATAGATCCGGCTGATGTAGGCGCCCATTGCCGCCACCGACAGCATCTGCAGACCACCGAAAATCATGATGCCGGCCGCAAGCGTTGCAAAGCCGCCAATCGTCTGCCCGAGAAACACCGCCTCGAAAATGATCCAGCCGGCATAGCCGAAGGCAAAGAGCGACACGATGATGCCGGCCACCCCGAAGATCTGCAGCGGGAGCGCCGAAAACGAGGTCACGCCGGTGGCTGCGAGCTTGACCAGCTTGCGCGCCCCGTACTGCGAGGTACCGGCAGCGCGCGGCGCCACTTCAAAAAACTCGCCGATCTGCCTGAAGCCCAGCAGAGCGAACAGGCCTTTCATCATGCGTTCGCGTTCGGGAAAACGGTTTAGCGCATCGACCACCTTCCGATCGAGCAGACGGAAGTCGCCGGCGCCACGCGGCAGGACGATCCGGTCTTCGCGCCCGACGAACTTGTGAAAGGCCCAGCGCAGCAGCCGTTTGCCGGGGGTCTCGGGCTCGGGGTCGTGCCGCACGCCATAGACCATGTCGTAGCCCTCACGCCAGCGGGCAATGAAGACCGGCAGGGTGTCGAGCGGATGCTGGAAGTCGGCATCCATGATCACGACCGCATCCCCCGCAGCGATCTGCAGACCAGCGGTCATTGCCGCTTCCTTGCCGAACTTGCGCGACAGACGGACCACTCTGACTGCCTTGCTGCGTGAGGCGG